>JAOZOM010000001.1:0-53082 GCA_029933275.1 Anaerolineales bacterium
GAATTCTAGTCATCGAAGATGGCAGAATCACAGAAATTGGCAGTCACGCCGAGTTGTTGCGCGAGCGTGGGCATTATTATCGGCTCTATACGCAACAATTTAAACAAACATTACGGGATCAATACGGTGCGACAAAATTAGCACCACTGGTCTCCTAAAAAAAAGAGATAGCAAAATTGCAAGGTTGCTATCTCTTTTTTTTATTGCTTTACGCTTGGGTGTGTTAGAATTTTAAAACTTCTTTTTTTTAGATTTTGCAAGGTTGCTGTTATGCAGTAAAGGAAGAAGCATAGGTAAAATAGATGCACCAAGGAGCAATTTATGACAGAAAAGCCTGTAACTATTTTGTATATCGAAGATAATTTTGAAAACAGGGTTTTAGTCCGCCGTGTTCTTGAATCAGAGGGCTATGCAATGATTGAGGCGGGAACAGCGGCACAAGCTTTTGAGCAAATTGAAGAACATCTTCCCGATTTAATTTTAATGGATATCAATATGCCCGATATGGACGGGTATACCCTAACTGCGAAAATTAAAGAAAAACCAGCTTATCAAGAAATCCCTATCATTGCGGTAACAGCAAATGTGATGCGTGGTGATAAGGAACGTTCTCTGAAAGCCGGCTGTGACGGTTATATTCAAAAACCAATTGATATTGATATTCTCACCGAGCAAATTGAACGCTATCGACAGAAAAGTAAAAAGCCCTAATTCGATTTCCCCTTTTTCTCCAAAAAATCTTATTTCTCAGGAAAAACTATGACTCCAAATACTGAACCCATCGGCAAGTCACTTGCAATGAAAGACGCTACCGTTCTAGTTGTTGAGGATAATGTCTCTAATTTTGTTCTGATTGCCCGTATGTTGGGATACCTCGGTATCCACTGCGAATGGAAAACGTCCGGCTACGAAGTTGTGGAATATGCAGACACACTTCCCCGCCTTGATCTGGTTTTAATGGACATCCGTTTACCTTACGAAGACGGCTACGGCGCGCTTAAAAAAATCCGCAATTCAGAGCGATTGAAAGACACAACAATTGTCGCCGTCACAGCAGAAGCCAGTTCTGAACAAATCAAGAAAGCTCGCGCAGCTGGTTTTGACGGTTTTCTTGGAAAACCTCTTGACCCTGATCGCTTTCCCGAACAAATCCAACGAATTTTGGAAGGAGAAGAGGTTTGGGAGCTTCGATAAAGAGAAAAAATGATAGATCAAAAAGATAAAACCGAGTCTTCCCCCAAAGCAAAGCCTAAATTCAAAAATCGATTAGCTTATTCGATGGCTTTGGCATTGCTCATGTTTGCTGTGATTCCCGTTTCGATTATGGGGTTAGCAGGATATTTACGCGCACGCTCCCTAATAGAAAAACAAGTTGCGTTTCAAATTTACAACATCTCAAATAGTCAAGCAGACGCATTCAATAAATCTATCAAAACTAAAAATATTCGATTGAATCGCATCAGCAATCGCCCTGCTTTTTTGGAAGCTGCTGAAACGCTCATAGAGACAAGCTCCGTTTCTGACGAGGAAATTTTAAACAAAGAATTTGATGCTGTTAATCGTCCCGATGGAAAACCCATTTTCGATGAATTCTTTCTAATTAACTCTGAAGGCATTATTTACGCCACTTCAAATAAAACATGGATGGGCATATCGCTGACAGAATCCCCGGACTATGCTCTACTTACTAATGGGGACAGTGCTACAGCTCTTTATAACCTAAGTCCCGTCTTGCCAAAACAACTAGCCATTTTTTCGATTGAACCTTTGAAATCCGAAACAGGCAAAGACCTCGGTCTCTTAATTGGGCTAACAAAAGGGGAAACAATAAGAACTTTTTTAAATGAGACAACTTTTTTCAATCCATCCACCACAGCTTATATTATTTCTGCCAATAATATTTATGTAGGCATTGACCCCTATACAAAACAACTAACAGCGTTTGATCCTTCACAAGAACAGCAGGGAGCGATTTACATTTTCTCAAAATCTCCTCTTACAGGTGAGGAAGCTATTTATCATTTGCTGAACTTCGAAAACAATTTAGAAGTGGCGGTTGTTGCACAGGCTCATCAAATCGATTCAATTAATAGTCAGATGATCCTTGAAGTCCCTCGAAAAATCGCCTTCGGGCAATTAAGCAGCCTGGCTCCTTTTTCCATTTATCTTTTTCTCGGGACACTCCTTGTTATGGGAACCGTTCTTTGGGTAGCAAGCAATCGAATCGTAAAGCCGATACATGCGCTATCTGACGTTGCACGAAATTTTTCGGCAGGCGATTGGCAAGCACGTGCTTCTGAGAAACGTAAAGATGAAATTGGTGAATTAGCCCATTCTTTCAACCAAATGGCAGATGAACTCAGTTCACTTTATCGCACCCTTAAATATCAGGTTGACGAACGCACGGAATATATCCGCACCGCATCTGATGTCGCCCAAAGTATTGTCGCAACCTTCAATCTGGATGAGCTCCTTGAAAAAACAGCCCGCCTGATTGTTGAACGCTTCAACTACTATCATGCCGGGGTTTTCATGGTAGGAAACACCGGGAAAACAGCTTATCTTAAAGCTGCGCACGGTCCCGCCGCAAAAGAAATGCTGAAACGAAAACATCACCTTGACGTTGGCTCCAACTCCATTGTTGGTTGGGTTTCAGCAAATAATCAACCTCGTGCTGCTTCCGATGTGGATGAGGATGCAGTCTACTTCCAAAACGAGCTTCTCCCCAATACTCATGCTGAGGTAGGTATTCCCATCTCGATTGGGGATACAGTTCTCGGCGTGCTCGATGTGCAAAGTTCTCATCCCGAGGCTTTTGACGAGGCAACTATCGCGGTTCTTGTAACGCTCTCCAATCAGCTTGCTACCGCTGTTCAAAACGTGAGTCTCTTTGAATCATCTGACGTTAACTTACAAGAACTTGATCGTTTATATCGTGCCAGTCGAGAAATTGCCCAAGAAAAAACAAGAGACGGCGTTCTTGAAGCACTCCGCCATATTTTACAAGACGCTCCTTTTAGCACAGTAATTCTTATCCCAAATAATCAAAAAACGCTTATTTACTCCGCTTCAGACCCCGATTACAACGTATCCCAATTCTCATTACCTGATGAAATCAATACTCCCTTGGCTTCAATTATTGAGCCAGTTACGGGAGATGATAATATTATTGACGTAGATTCTCCTCCCCATTTCCCAAGAGGCTTTATTGATATTCTTAAGAAAATTGGTTCAAATGCAATATCACTGCTACCTATGACGCAAGAGGGAAATTTAGAAGCATTGATTGTGATTGGTGCACGCCATAAGGCGCATCTGACTCAAACGGCAGTGAAACCCTATGTAAACCTAATTGAAATCGTTGCCATTACACTTGATCGAATAAAAGCATTTGAGATGACTGAAAGACGTTTAACAGAAATGGAAGCTATCTCTATTACCAATCAAGCCACCGCCGCCGCACGAGATCTCAATTCTTTATATCCTGCTTTACACGAACAGGTACGTCAAGTTTTAGGAGAATTTTCTTTCGTTGTTGCACTTTATGATGATATTAGCGACACTATTAACATTCCTTACCTTTACGAAGCAGGAAAGGTGGGTAGCATCGCTCCTTTCCCGTTGGGAGAAGGATTAACATCGATCATCATCCGCACGGGACAGCCTTTAATGATTGTCGAAGATACAGAAAAACGTGCGGCGGCTTTAGGCGCAAAACTGGTTGGTTCCCCTGCAAAATCGTGGCTTGGCTCTCCCTTACAAGTACAAGGAAAAATCATCGGAGCTATTATTATTCAAGATACAGAAAGTGAAAATAGTTTTGATGAAAACTCACTACGTTTTATTAATACTTTAGCCTCTCAGGTATCTGGTGCCATTTACAATATCCAACTGCTTGAAAACAGCCGTAAAAGAGCTATCCAGTTAGAAAGTGCTGCGGAGATTGCTCGAGATATTAGTGGATCCCTCAATTTAGACGAACTACTTAATAACGCTGTAACTTTAATTCGCGAGCGTTTTAATTTTTATCACGCCTCTATATTTCTTATTGACCCTCTTGGCGAATACGCCATCATACGCGAAGCAACCGGCGAAGCAGGTATACAACTAAAAAGAAATGGACATAAGCTGGCAGTTGGCTCGAAATCTATCGTTGGTTATGTTTCTAATCGTGGTGAAAATCTCGTTATTGAAGATACGAATAAAGACGCAACGTATTACGCAAATCCACTCTTACCGGAAACGCGCGCCGAAGCAGCCATCCCGTTGAAAGTCGGAGAACGGATTTTAGGTGTTTTGGATGTCCAAAGTGTAAAGCCTTATGCCTTTCCTGAGGAGATTCTACAAACCCTTAGCATCATCGCCGACCAATTAGCTATTGCGGTAATCAACACCGAACTTTTTGCTGAAACGCAAGAACATCTTTCACAGCATCGCCTCCTCCATCACATCACCACCTCTGCCGCGTCAGGAACAACACTCGAAGAATCTCTCAGAGGTGCTGTACAAGGTCTCCAAGTTACCTTAGGTGGAGACCGTGTCGCAATACTTCTGGTTGATAAAAAAGAAGAGAAACTTATTGTTGGTGCAGCTATTGGATATTCAGAGGATGATATTGCTTCTATTGAAATTCCCATCGGAGATGGCGTGACCGGTTGGGTGGCTAGAAACCAGAAACTCTTAAAAATTGATGATACTCACACCGACCCGCGTTATATCTCTGTTAGCACCAACACACGTTCTGAGTTAGCAATTCCTTTGACATTCAGAAAAGAATTGCTCGGCGTTTTGAATGTGGAAAGTGAACTAGCCGCCGCGTATGATGAACACGATGAAGAAATGCTCGGAACGCTCGCCGGTAGTCTTGCTGCCATTATCGCAAATTCTCGTCTACTTCAACGGGCACGCCGTCAAGCTGAACGCGAGCGAATGCTATATGAAGTTACCAGCAAAATTCGCCGCTCAACAAATGTCCAAACTATCCTCGCCACCACGGCAAAAGAAATCACAAAAGCAGTTGGGGCACAACACGCTCAGGTCAAAATTGACGTTCGTCTTGACGATAATACTAACCAGAGAAAATAAGTTATGAATAAAGAAGATCGCCTGTTTAACTATTTAGATAATCAACTCAAGCACTGGAAAGGGAAATATATTGTCTATATTGAATGGGTTGTTATTGCATTGTCTGCCCCAGCAAGTTTAAGCGCGCTCTTTTATATTTCTCTCAATATCAGTTTAACATCCGAAGCAAATATGCTTCTTATCCGCAGTTTAATTATTACTCTTATTATTGCAGACATCATTTCGATTGGGATAATGCAACTACAAACTAGAAGTGCCAGAAAACTTCTAAATTTACAAGGTAATAAAAGTCAATACACAAGAGACGCAACTCTTGAATTACAAGCATGGAAAGAAATCACCGCCCTCCCGTGGCGGTTTTCGGTAATAACATTAATTGCTACAATTACCCTCATTATTGCTCCCATAGAACTTTATATGCTAAATATTGTTGGAATTTCCAATAATGAGGGCATCCACCTTGCTATCGGAGGTCTTCTAGCGGGGATTATTGTGGTAACAATCTACACAATATTATTAAATGTGCTCCTCCTCCCTGCTCGCCAAGCTCTGCAACCCGAATCTTTTGAAGATCACGTTGCCGGACTTTCCGGGCTTAAAATCCGAACAAGTTTACGCGTTTTAAGTATAACTACCATTGCCATTACTTTGCTAACAATCGCACCGCGGAGCTATCAAGAAGCTGTAAATGCCATGAATGCCGCAGGGTTTGGAGAAGGTGCAGTCATCCAACTCCGTGTACAATTGGCAACCGTGGCAATTAGTGCGTTTATTATCGGTGTAATTCTCGCAGATTCTTTATCCAGAACGCTGTACCGTCCAATTGAACGATTACGACAGGTTATGGAGAAAGTCTCCTTAGGGGACCTAAATCAGCGTGCTACTTTGATTTCGACCGATGAAATAGGAGAGTTAGCCATTTATTTCAATGCGATGGTCAGCCGCCTCGATAACCTACAAAGCGGACTTGAGCAAGTGATAACCAAACGCACCGAACAACTCAAAGCCACAGCCGAGGTGGGACGCGTTGTTAGTTCAATTTTAAAGTCTGATGAGCTAATGGAAAAAGTAGTCGGCTTAATTACAGAACGTTTAGGATATTACTATGCCGCTATATTCATCATATCTCCTGACGGATATTGGGCAGAATTAAAAAGTGCAACGGGTACTGCGGGGGAAACGTTAAAAGAAAAAAAACACCGTCTTTCCTTAAGCGGAAAAAGCATGGTGGGATCTGCAATCAGTTTAAGAGAGGCTCGCATTGCTCATGATGTTGGCAAAGAAGCAACTCGCTTCAATAACCCACTTCTCCCCCATACCCGTTCAGAGATTGCTCTCCCGCTCATCGTTGGCGGACATGTTTTGGGCGCACTGGATGCTCAATCGACAGAAGAAAACGCTTTCGATGAAGAAGTTACCGAAACTTTACAGGGGATGGCAAATCAAGTGGCAATCGCTCTTGAAAATGCTCGCTTATTCCAAGAGACACAAGAAACTCTGAAAGAAATCCGCATCAACCAAAAGACACAACTTTCAACAGCATGGACTGAGGCTTTAGATACGCAAGGCAATCTTGAGTTTTCAACCGGAGAAAAAGCTTCATCTGAAAAACCTGCTCTTAATGTCCCTCTGGCTTTGCGAGACCAGATTATTGGCGAGATTACGCTTGAAAATGATGCAGGTTGGACAAGAGAAGACCAAGGCTGGGTAGAGGCGGTCGCTACACAAGCAGCCCTAGCCCTTGAAAACGCTCGTCTCCTTGAAGAGAGTCAACGAATCGCCTTGCAAGAACGGCTTATCGCTGAAATTACAGGGAAGATATGGTCATCCAGTACAACGGATGGCATCTTAAAAATAGCTGTAAAAGAACTTGGTAGTGCGCTGGGAGCCAGCGAGGCAATCATTCAATTAGATATAGACGATCAGCAGGAAATATAATGCCTACAGATAAGCCTTCAAAAAACTCATCCATCACCTCAGGAGAAACAAAACCTAATTGGCGAGAAGAAGTGCTCAATGGGTTGTTACGCGGCATATTTATTTTTGGTCTGTTTGCGGTGTTAATCTCCACAAAAGCGACCATGAGTGATGCTTCGCTATCTAAACAAGCACAGTTAACTTTTTCAAGCATTTATATCGCCTCAATACTCATCCTAGGAGCAATCACTTTTGTCCACCGCATTCCTTATGCTTTAAGAGCAGGTGTTTTACTCTTCCTTTTATATGGACTTGGTCTCTCCGGTCTCACAGAATCTGGGTTAAGCGGCGATGGGCGCATATTTATTTTAGTATTTCCCATTATGGCTGCGATTCTCTTTGATAAGAGACTCGGTTTTATTACCTTGTTCATAGGCGTAAGCACACTGGCTATCACAGCTTTTGCCTTTTCTAGTGGGAGAATTTACATCCCCGCAGTGTATTTAGCAAACTCCACCTCCCTAAGTGCTTGGATAAGCGGCAGCGTCGTATTATTATTATTAGCCATTGCAACAATTATCCCAATTACATATTTAATTCAAAACCTAGAAATTCAGATCATACAAACAAATGATTTGCTCAAAAGTGTAGAAAGTGAACAAAGAACACTCGAACAAATTGTTGAAGAGCGGACAGAAGAACTGGAACATAGAGCAAGACAACTTGAAAACGCATCCCAAGTTGCTCATAGCGCACTCGTTTTTCAGAATGTAAGTGAACTTTTATCTAATGTAACTGATTTTATTTCAGAAAAGTTTGGCTATTATCACGCTGGAATTTTCTTGCTTGACGATAAGAAAGAATACGCTATTCTACAAGCAGCCTCTTCTGATGGAGGGAAGAAAATGCTTGGACGCGGGCATCAACTTCGGGTTGGGGGCGAGAGCATCGTTGGTGCTACAGCCGCCGAAAAGCGTCCACATATCGCTCTGGATGTCGGCGTTGACGCGGTCTTTTTCAACAATCCCGATTTACCGGAAACGCACTCAGAGATGGCTCTTCCGCTTCTTTCTCAAAATAATGTTGTTGGCATTCTCGATGTTCAATCCACAAAGATTAAGGCATTTAACCAACACGATCTCGAAATTTTTCAAACGCTCGCAAATCAATTAGCTTTAGCTATTCAAAACGCCCACCTACTTGAAGAAACACAGACAAGTATTGCTCAATTGGAAGCTCTTACAGCAAAACAATCACAAGTGGCTTGGCAGGCTCATTTAGAACACCAATCTCATCGATACCTTTATACCCCCCTCGGTATAAAGCATCTAAAAAGACAACAACTCTTAAGTTCAGAAGAAAATGATGAGAGTGTTAATATTCCAATCGCCCTTCGCGGGAAGGCAATCGGAAATATTATGCTAAAAAGATTGTCAAAATCTTGGAGTGGTAAAGAAAAAGCCTTGATTTCGGATATTTCTGAGCAAGTTGGCTTGGCAATAGAAAATGCCCGATTGGTAGATGAAACCCGCAAACAAGCAACCCAAGACCAACTCGTTTCTGAGTTCTCAACCAAATTACGCGAGACCCTTGATATGGACACTGTCGTAAAGACAGCCATTGAAGAAATAAAGAAAACATTTAATCTCAAAGAAGTGGAAGTGCGATTAAATACACCCGAAGAAGACGAAGTTGAAAATTAAGCACTGGAAATTCTCATGACTAAGCAAATTTTACAAAAACCATCATCAGAAGAATCTACTATCAGTAGGCAAACACGTAATGCTTTCTTCACAGCTATTATATTCGTACTTGCCTCTTTGATTAATTTTGCTGTTTCAGCCACCGTAAGTCTATCTTCAAAAATGATAGTCTCCTATCTAGATTCTGTTGTTACTTTTTCTTTTTTCATAATAACAATCATTAGCACCTTTCTTATTCGAAAAGGGAAAAAAGAAAAAGGTGTTTGGCTACTCATCATTTCCTTTGTGCTTACCTTAGCTTTACGCAATGCCCTTACCACTAATTTAGATAAGGTTCTTGGTATTTTAGCTCTTACGACAATCCCCCTCATTGGGATGCTGACTCTAAAACCAGAAAAATTCAATCTCACTTTAATAACGGGGATTTTCTCTAGTTCTTTTTACGTTGCTTTTAATATTCTTGCATCCCGCTATTTACCACCCTATCGCCAACTTTCAGAAGATGTTCCGACAATGGTAAGGACTATTACAATTGCTGTTATTGTCATTTCGCTGATTTTTATCATCACTCTCTATCAACAGCACCGCTTTCTGCTTATCTCATCAAAAATAACTTTGGTGATGGTTTTCTTTGTGCTCTTTCCCATTCTCTTACTCAGTATGGTAGGAGCCGTATCTCTAAGAAAATCTCTAGCACCTCGCCAAGAAGTAGAGATGCACATCAAAGCTGCATTTGTTGCAGACAGCGTTGACGTTTTTATTCGAATGAATAAAAATGAAATTAGAGCCAATAGCCAAATTTCTATTTTTGAAGAATATCTTTCTCTTCCCGATGACGCATCCAATATTGACGAGATAGAGAAACAAGTTTTTGATAACTTATATTCCTTACGCCGAAAAAACATATCACAAATTAGCTCTTATGCCATTTTAGATATTTCTGGAAAAAACCTCCTTGATACTACTTCTGAAAATATAGGGAATGATGAAAGTGAGACAAATTATTTCATCCAAACCCAAAGAACTGGTTTACCTTTTGTTTCAGATATTATCAGAGACCCTACTTCTAATAATTATTTTCTATACTTTAGTGCGCCCATATACAGTGCAACCACTGGAGAAATGATCGGCATTATCCGCTCAGAATATCGTATCTCTGCTCTGCAAGAATATATCAATAATTATATGGAGATAGAAGAAGCTAATGATAAAAAGATTTTTGTAGCTCTCCTAACCGAGAAAGAAGTGACTCCAATAGACGATAAAGACCCTTCATCTGTTTATCTTATCTTGAGAAATAGTGAAAACCCAGATTTCAATCTAAAATCAATCACGCCTCTCACAACCAATATCATCACCCCCTTACAAATTACACACCTTCTCCCTAGCGGGAGTACGGCTCAATTATCTTTAGAAGTACCTGACTTTGATGAAGGTTTGCGTAACCGTTCGGTCGCCTCTGTTTTTGAAGCACAAGCATTTCCTAGAGAAAATAAATTTAATGCCCTTCAAGACGTAATCGCAACCGCCGATATTACAGAGGCTTCTCTCCCCTGGATTATTGTTATTTCTCAAGACCTCAAAACATTCAATGCACCTTTCCAGCGACAAAATAACACAAACACACTCCTAGCCATTCTCATCGCCATCACCGCTGCTGTTTTAGCCTATTTTGGGAGTTCATATCTCACAAAACCTCTTTTATATCTCGCCAACACAGCTGAGCAAGTAGCAAAGGGAGATTTGGGCGCACGCGCAAAAGTGAATAGCGAAGATGAACTCGGCATATTGGGCAATGCTTTCAATAGCATGACAGACCAACTCAACGCCTTAATTACAACACTTGAAGATCGCGTTACGGAACGTACCCAAGACCTAGAGAGAAGCTCTCAGCATCTTCGCGCAGCGGTTGAAGTTGGCAAAGCAGCCGCATCCTTACGAAGTCTTGACGAGTTACTTTCTCAAACAACCGAACTGATTAATAAACAATTTGGTTTCTATCACGCAGGCATCTTTCTGATTGACACCTACGGAAAATATGCTGTGCTTAAAGCGGCAAATAGCAGTGGAGGACGTAGAATGCTCGCCCGCGCGCATAAACTCAAAGTCGGAGCAGAAGGTATTGTAGGATACGTTACCCAGACCGGAGAAGCCCGTATCGCTCTTGACGTTGGACAGGATGCCGTTTTCTTTAACAACCCTGACCTCCCACAGACTCGCTCCGAAATGGCTCTCCCCCTCATCGCCGGTGGAAAGATTCTTGGTGCGCTAGATATTCAAAGCACAGAAGGTGAAGCTTTTACAGAGGAAGATACAATCACCTTGCAGGTTTTGGCAGATCAAATTGCAATTGCCATCGAAAATGCTCGTCTCTTTGAAGAAAGCCGAAAGACTCTAGTAGCAACCCAACGAGCTTATGGCGAGCAAAGCCTTATCGGTTGGCAAGAACTCATTCATCAAGAGAAAAATTATGGCTATCGCAGCAGTAGCGATGGCAATATTTACCCTATACAAGAAAAAACTAACGAAACTCTCGCTCAAACAATAGAAGAAAATCAAACCAATCTTGACGAAAATGATTTGGTTGCCAATATCCCCATTACAGTTCGAGGAAAAGCTGTTGGCGCGATTCGCTTAGTAAAGCCAGATAATGCCCAATTATGGACGCAACAAGATTTAGCCTTGGCAGAAGTACTAACCACTGAACTCAGCCGAGCTATGGATAGTGCGCGTCTCTTTGATGAGACGAGACAGCAAGCTGATCGAGAACGCGTTGTTGGTGAAATTGCCAATAAAATGCAAGAAACAATGAACGTAGAATCAGTTGTTCGCTTAGCGGCTGACGAACTCTATAAACTACTAGACCTAGAACTAATTACCATTTATCTTAACGCTGAAGATGATAAAGGAAAAGAGGAGACCGCATGATATCTCTCCCGACCTCCCAACCACAGAAAAATCCAGACGCTATAAAAGTTTGGCAGGAAACCGTTTTTAATAACATCGCAAAATTTATCGGCATTGCGGGAAGCGCAGTTTACTTAATCTATGTGGCTCTAAATTATCAAAAAACGAGTCCTGCACTTATCTTGGTTTATACAATTGCCTATTTGTTGGTTTTGGGAGCAGCCTTCGTCCTGCGCGTACCCATGATGTATCGAGTGATAATTTTTGCCTCGATGGTTTTAGCTATTGGTATTTCTGCTTCACTTGAAAGTGCCGCTGTAGGCGATGGACGCATTTGGTTCATCTTATCTGCATTTTTCGCTGTAGCTTTTTTGGGGCGAAGAGCTGGATTATTTTTCGTCTTCCTAATTTCTATTATCTGGGGAGTATTAGGTTATCTTTTTACCTCAGAAATCATCCCACAACCTGAAGTAGCGCAATACTCTTTCTCCATTTGGGGAGGGACTACAGTTACACTTTTCGCTGTTGCGTTGATTATAATTTTAACAATCAATGCTCTTTTGGTTAACCTAGGTCAAAATATAGAAAAAAGCGATGCCTTAGCACAAAAATCTAAAGAACAAGCACGGCAAGTCGAAACACAAAAAATAGCCCTAGAACGACGGGCAAATGCTCTAGAAGCATCTGCTCGAATTAGCCGTCAGATAGCCTCTATAACCTTGCATCAAGATATATTGAATGAAGCACCAAAGCTTTTTCGTGAAGAATTTTCTTTGAACAGCGTCTCTATTTTCTTGTTGAATACAGAAAATATGCTTCGGTTGACATCCTGTAGTGGTTGGAATGAGCAAGCCAAACCCACGCGTGACTACGTCCTATCCCTTGATAAAGATATCGCGGGGATGGCTATCCTAAATGATCGAGCTTATTCCGATACCGATACCGAAGTCAAATTAGAAGTAGCTCTTCCTGAAACACAATCTTATTCCGTTATTCCACTGCGTGGACGTGATAAAACGCTCGGCGTTTTTATTTTACAAAGTGAATCTCCCTCAGCTTTTGGCGCAGAACGTCTTTCTATTTTACAGATGCTTGTCAATCACGTTGCTATCCTTCTTGAAAATGCCGATTTATTAGTGCAAAAAGAACATGCCTTAGAAGCCGAAAGACGTGCTTATGGAGAAATTGCTCAAACAGATTGGAAAGATTTTATAAAGTCTCAAAATTATGCCGGTTATAGGCGGGACGAGAAAGGTCTGACACTCACTTCTACTAAACCGTATCTTCCGGAAGAGAAACGGGTAGAAGCTGAACAGGTTCCTATTAGAATTCGAGGCAAAATTATCGGGCATATTGATGCGCACAAAGCTAAAAATAGAGCTTGGACTGCCTCTGAAAAAGAGTTGCTGCATATTTTAGCTTCACGCTTGGAAACAGCGATGGATAGTGCGCGTCTTTATCAAGATTCGCAACAACGAGTTGAACGAGAGCGGATTATTAGTGAAACCTCTGCCCAAATACGAGAAAGTTTAGATATTGAAAGCGTGCTTGAAACAGCTGCTCGTGAATTGAGAAACGCTTTGGATCTCTCAGAAGCAGAAATTTGGATCAATGCAGAAAATATACAAGGAATGGATAACACACCATCCATAAACCTCGAGAAAGAAGATAAAAAATCGTGATACCCATGGTTATAGGAAGATACCGATGCGTAATTTGACGAGGAAGCTATTTACTCCACCCATTTTTGAAGAAGATGAGGATAAAACTCGTTCGGCTGAGTTGCTTAATGCTATTTTATTCAGCGGATATTTATTCATTATTCTTATTTTGGTCGCTCTGTTGGTTGGTGATGCCCCGATCAATATGATTGTTATTATCACAATTCTTCTTTTCTCTGTCTTCGTCTTACACCTTTTCTTACGAAAAGGCTACGTTCAAGAAACAAGCATTATTCTTGTCGTTTTTATGACCTTAGCATTAACCGTCACAATAGCAATTGGAGGTTCTATCCGCGCTGCCTCTATTTCATTTTATATTCTAGCAAGTATCGTCAGCGGTTTACTCATTAGCACGCAAGCTCTTTATTGGTCTGCCTTTGTTAATACAATCATTGTTTTTATCTTGCTTTGGGCAGAAAATACAGGAAACCTCCCAGACGCAACATACGCTCCCAGCCTCCAACCGGGGATTATATTTGCAGCAGCCTCAATGATGACGGCTCTTTTGCTTAGCCTAGCCCTTAATAGATTAAACCAAGCTCTACGCCGAGTAAAACGCGAAAAAGAACTTGCAATACGTAATCTTGATTTAGAAAAACGTGTAAAAGAACGCACTGCCGAATTGGAAAGAAATTCCTCTTATCGGGAAAGTGCCGCCGAAGTTAGCCGAGCAATCGCCTCACTCATTGATACAGATGAACTCATCTGGCAAGTTGTAAATTTGATTAAGGAACGCTTTAATCTTTATTATGTGGGTCTCTTTCTTGTAGATTCAAGTGAAAAATGGGCAATCCTGAGAGCAGGCACGGGAGAAGCTGGTAAAGCGATGCTAGAAAATGAACATCGTCTCAAAATTGGCGAAGGCATGATTGGATGGTGTATAGCCAATGCCAAAGCTAGGATTGCCCTAGACGTTGGCGAGGATGCTGTTCGCTTTGACAACCCTCATTTACCAGAAACTCATTCCGAGGGAGCATTGCCGCTTCGCTCGCGGGGACAGGTGCTCGGCGCACTGACAATTCAGAGCCGTGAAAAGGCAGCTTTCACCTCCGAAATTATCACCATTCTCCAAACAATGGTTGATCAAATAGCCATTGCGATTGACAACGCACAGTTATTAGCACAAAACGAAGCCGCATTGAAAGCTGAACGCAAAGCTTACGGTGAATTAAGCCGAGAAGATTGGCTCGAAATTCTACAAAGACAAAAAACATTCAGCTATCTCTCTAATGCGCCAAATAGCGTTTACCCCATTCAACATAAAAAATCGTCCGAAACTCTACGAAATCTTCAAGAAAAGCGGTTTTTAGAAGATGATGGATTAACCGCATTCATCCCTATCAAAATTCGCGGATATTTACTCGGCGGTATCAGGTTACGCAAAGAAAAGAATATCTGGACAAAAGAGCAATTGGATCTGGCAGAAACTTTAGCTAGTCAAATTAGCATATCCTTAGAAAGCGCACGTCTTTTTGACCAAAGTCAACGCCGTGCTGTACGAGAACGTATTATTGGGCAAGCAGGAGCAAAAATGAGAGAAACGCTCAACATAGAAAGTGTCTTAGAAACAGCAGCAAAAGAATTACATAAAGCTCTCGGAGGCATGGAAACTAAGGTTTGGATTGCACCAGAAAATGATGATAATTCAAAGCTTAGGTTTAAGAAGGAAAATCAATCATGAAACTCAAAACAAGATCATTTTTCGCATTAATCGTAATCCTGTTTTCTAGCATCCTATCAGCTTGCACCACAGCAGAGAAAGAAATTTCTGAAATCAGAATCGGGGTCATCGCACCAATTACTGGGGCAATTTCTACCGTAGGAAAATCCACGGTTAATGCTGCTGAACTAGCCGTGAGAGAAATAAATGAAAATGGTGGTTTAACTATCAATGATGCAAAATATAAAATCACGCTCATTATTGTTGATAATCAAGATAATGAACAAGAGACTGCCGCTGCGGTTCAAAAATTGATTAACCAAGATAATGTTGTCGCTATTATCGGACCGCAAGCTAGCCGAAACGCGATTCCAGCCGCTAATATCGCTGAAAATGCGGGCATTCCAATGATCAGCCCGTGGTCAACAAATCCTGCCACAACAGCAGGGAAAAGCTATGTCTTTCGCGTCGCCTTTATCGATTCGTTTCAAGGACAAGTAATGGCACGGTTTACCTTTGAAGAGTTTGGTGGGGAAAAAATTGCCGTGCTTTACGATATAGCCAGTGATTACAATAAAGGTATCGCTGAGATCTATAAAAAGATTGTTGAAGATGCGGGTGGAAAAATCGTTGCCTTCGAATCTTATACAACAGGAGAAGAAGATTTTAGCGAACAGCTTCAACGCATAAAAGACAGTGGAGCAACCCTTCTCTTTTTACCCAATTATTACAACGAAGTACCTCAGCAAGTCCAACAAGCAAAAGAATTAGGAATCACCGCTACCTTTATTGGGAGCGATGCGTGGAGCGGCATTCCGGAAGAAGATCTCGATTTACTTGAGGGAAGTTTCTTTAGTACACATTATTCCCCTGATATTGCCAATGAAGCTGCTCAAATTTTTATCCAATCCTATCAACAAAGCTACAATGTAGTTCCCGACGATGTTGCCGCATTGACCTACGATGCGTTCGGTCTGCTTTTTCAAGCTATCCAAACACAAGATGAGGCAAACCCAGAGGCTATTCGAGCTGGTTTAGCCGCAACAGAGGCTTATTCTGGCATCACGGGAACAATGGAATATCGAGGTACAGGTGACCCAATTAAGAGCGCAGTTATTTTGAAAATAGAAAATGGACAGTTTGTATTTTACAAACAAGCCAGCCCCTAATGGAGGTTTCCTCGTGATTGAACGCATGATGAATTTTTGGCAAGGCAGTATCAAAACACGCCTAATCGGCTATTTCATGTTGCTTGCCCTTACTATAGCCAGCGTAGGACCCTTCCTCACCTTTACTTACTCGAAAAAAGCATTAGAAACATCGGTAATTAATCGTTTACACACCGCAACCACCCTAAAAGAGTCTGAATTAAATCGCTGGGTCTCTGACCGTGAAAAGGATATAACACTTTTATCGCAAGAACCTGCATTACTTATTCAAGCAGAAATTCTACTCTCAGCGAAAACCTCTGATCCTTTCTACTCTCCCTCTTATCAAAATTTATCCGCTTATTTTCAAAACATTCTAAACTATAACGATAATTTTTCTGAAATCTTTCTTCTTACTGACGTAGGGGGAAAAATTGTCTTATCAACAAACCATGAACAAGAAGGAGAATATCGCGTTACCGATAAATATTTCACCGAAGGTCGTCTTGCACTCTACTCGCAACATATTTACCCTTCTCCAACGACCGGTAAACCGATTATGACCATTGCCATTCCCGTTATCAACAGAAATGGTCAACATATTGGCGTTTTAGCAGCAAATCTCAATATGAAAAAACTAGATGAAATTATTCTCGAGCGGGCTGGATTAGGGAAAAGCGGCGAAACTTATCTCGTTGATCGATTTAATAGCTTTGTATCCGCAACAAAATATGGAGAAAACAAATTTCCACGTGGAGTCCATACAACAGGAATTGACGCAGCCCTCTCAGGAGAAGATGGAGCAGGACTATATCTAAACTATGAAGATATTCCTGTTGTAGGTGTTTATCAATGGGTGGACGGACAAGAAATTGCTCTCCTGGCAGAAATTAGTCAAGACGAAGCCTTCGCTCTTGCCCGAGAGTTGACTTTAAAAATTCTACTAATCGGTTTGGCTTCAGTCCTACTTGCAGGCGTTGGGGTCTACTTTGTTGCACAACAAATCACTCGCCCTATTCTTGCAATCACAGCAACAGCAACAGAAATTGCAGGTGGAGACCTTAGCCAATCTGCGCCAGTACTCACAAAAGATGAAATCGGCATTTTAGCACAGTCTTTTAACAGCGTCACAACAAGAGTCAGAGAATTAATTAATACGCTCGAAGAGCGCGTCGAAGAACGTACCCGTGCGCTCAAACTGCATACAACTTATCTCAAAGGCGCAGCTGAGGTAAGCCGAGCCGCAGCAACATTCACCGATTCTGAACAACTTTCCCGTCAAGTAGTCGAACTAATTCGAGAGTATTTTGATTTCTATTATGTTGGACTTTTCCTTGTTGATAAAAACAGAAAATATACCATTTTAAAGGCAGGCTCAGGGAAAGAAGGCGAAAGAATGCTTGCCGAAAATTACCGTCTAAAAATTGATGAGGGGATGATTGGATGGGCAATTCAAAATGAAAAACCGCGTATTGCTTCAGATATAAGCAAGGATACCGTTCGCAAAAACGACTCTGGTTTGTCTAAAACACGATCAGAAGCCGCATTGCCGTTACGCTCACGAGGACACGTATTTGGCGCACTAACGGTACAAAGCAATGAGGCAAATGCCTTCACATCGCAAATCATCACGACTCTGCAAACAATGGCAGACCAAATCGCGGTCGCGTTCGATAACGCCGAGCTTCTTGCCAAAAGTGAAGCTGCTTTAGAGGCAGAACGGCGTGCCTACGGCGAATTTAGTAACCAATCTTGGCGAGCATTAATCCAAGCTGGTGAAATTCCAACTTATAAGGTCAATACAGAAGGAGTCACAGAGACAATTCCCCGCGAAGAAAACCCAGAAGAGATCAAAGCCATCCACGAAGGAAAAATCATCCAAAAAGAGGACAAATCAATTTTACTCCCCATCAAAAGTCATGGGAAAGTTCTCGGTGGCATTCGCATTACACAAAAAAACGAAAGCGAAAAATGGACAAAAGAACAAATTCAATTAGCCGAAACACTCGCTGAACAACTCAGTGTAGCCTTAGAAAGTGCCCGTCTCTTTGAAGAAACACAACGCAAAGCGCAGCGAGAAGCAATTATCTCTGATATCTCCACAAAAATTGGTGCTTCTATTCAAATGGATTCCATCATTCAAACCACAGTCAAAGAACTTGGCGATGCCCTAAACGTACCTGAAATTGCCTTTCGCTTAACAGGACCACAAAAATCCGATATGCAAAGTGAAGTTGCTTAGCTAAGGAAAGAACCATGCTAAAAATCTTAAAAAAGATATTATTTCCACCGGTTTTTGAAGACCAAGAGCGCACCAAGATTGCACAATTTATAAATGCAATTGTCTATGTAAGCATTCTTCTATTAGGATTGATCATCCTATCTGTAGGCAATCTTCAATCAACAACAAGCCTAGTGCTTGGCTCGCTTATTTTCGTAATGATTGGCATTCAAATCTTTATGCGTACCGGGCGAGTTCGCTTATCTGCCATATTATTAATCGGACTAACATGGTTCGCAATGAGCTATATGGCTTGGGAAGCAGACGGCATCCGCAACGCCTCGCTTATTGCTTATCTCATTTTAATCTTCTTGACGAGCTTATTAGGCAGTCTCCGCCTATTTATCTCATTTACCGCCCTGACCATTATCTCACTTTGGGTCCTAGTTTACGCCGAACTAAAGGGGATAATAGCCCCCACCCTTGATACCCCTACTCACCTAGCACGCGATTTCTCCGCCATTTTTATCCTCATTGCAGTCCTTGTCTACCTCACACTTACCAATCTTAACAAAGCCTTATCCGCTTCAAAAGAAAACGAAAATAAGCTCTTACTACACAATCAAGAACTCACGCAATTTCAAGATGGATTAGAAAAACTCGTGAACGAACGCACATCTGAACTGGAAGAAAATTCGAAAAAATTGCAAACACGAGCAATGCAACTTCAAGCAATATCAGAAGTATCACAAACTATAGCGTTAGTACAAAATCAAGATCTTCTTTTACCTGAAATCACAAATTTAATTAGCGAACGCTTTGATTTTTACCATACCGGCATTTTTTTAATCAGCAAAGATGAAAAGTTCGCCACGCTCCACGCAAGCAATAGCCCTGGCGGCAAGGAAATGTTAGCGCATGGACATCAATTAGAAATAGGCAAAAAAGGCATTGTTGGGCGTGTCGCTCAAGATGGAAAAACCCGCATCGCTCTTGACGTTGGCGAGGATGCCACTTATTTCGATAACCCCGATCTCCCCGAAACCCGCTCAGAGATGGCACTTCCGCTAAAGGTGAAAAATAAAATCATCGGAGTACTAGATGTGCAAAGTAAACGAAAAAATGTCTTCTCTCAAGAAGATATCGAAATTTTTGAAGCCCTTGCAAATCAGGTTGCTATCGCTATAGAAAACACACGTCTGGCAGAAGAAACACAAAAAGCACTCGAAGAAGCTCGTTCGATTTCTCGTCAATATATCCACCAAGCATGGACTCAACTAGCAGCAACACAGCAACAGAAAGGCTACCGCTACACAGAGAAAAAGCTTCATCCCCTTTCAAAGGATAGTGAAAACTTCATAGGATCCAAAAGTGACATCATCTCAATCCCCGTGCAATTACGCGAAGAAACAATCGGGGTTCTCGAAGTCACCAGAGCCGATTCATCACAAACGCTAGATGAAGACACATTAAATCTAATTCAATCTGTAGTCAATCGTTTTGCCCTAGCCCTAGAAAACGCCCGTCTTCTCGAAGAAACCTCCCGCCGTGCAGGACGCGAACGTCTCGTTTCGGACATCACCACAAAGATTCGTAGCACGAACAATCCTCAAGAGATGATACAAACAGCTTTGGACGAACTCAAGCAAGCTTTGGGTGCAAGTAAAATTGAATTGGCAACCACAATGCCAGAGGTAGATTAACTAAAAAATGTCAAAGAGAATTAACCGTAAATATATGGCAACCCAGACCAAGGTCAGAGAGCGAGGCGAATTATGGCTTATGTAATCGCAATTTCAAATGAAAAAGGCGGTGTCGCAAAAACAACGACCGCTTTATCCCTCGGTGCAACCTTAGCCGAAAAAGGATACCAAGTCTTATTAATTGATTTGGACGCACAAGCAAATCTAACGCTGGCTCTAGGGTTTGAACCCGGCGGGGCAACTTTGACCTCGAGTGATATTTTGCTCGAGAATGTCCCGCTCGAAAATGTTTGGCAAAAAAGCGAGATCGAGCGTTTGGAAATTGTTCCCTCAAGCAAAAAAATGGAACGCGCTGAACAACTTTTACCCATTCACCTTAACTATGCTACTCGCCTTGCCGATGCTATTTTCGCCTCGCACCCCATGAAATACGATTTCGTGGTTATTGATTGCCCTCCGGCTCTTGGTGCCGTTACATTGAATGCCTTAAACGCGGCAAATCTTCTCATTATTCCCACACAGGCAGAGTATTTTTCAGCCTATGCGCTACGAAATATGATGACACTTGTCCGAAAAGTACGCAGTAGCAACAACCCCCCATTAGCCTACCGCATTTTGATTACGATGCTAGATCGCCGCAATCGCTCTCACCGTACCATCCAAACCCAACTAGAAAGCACTTTCGGTGATGGGCTTTTCAAAAGCGTTGTAGAAATTGATACTAAGTTACGAGAAAGCCCCATACTTGGCTTACCTATCACCGCATATAAATCGAATACGCGTGGTGCTGAACAATATCGCGTTTTGGCTCAGGAGTTAATTGAATATGTCAAAGAAACAGATCAACAACCGTCTCAATAAACTCTTTGACGATATCAAAGAGGAAGAGAAGGCGACCAAGCGACCACAGCGCAAACCCAAACTCGGTGGCACACGAAAATTACCGCAATTAGACCTAACGCTATCTTCTGAACAGCATCGAAAAACTGAAGTTGAGACTCTCGATATTCAGGTGGATGTAACCGATTCATACGCGACGATGAGCCTGCCTCTGCGTGTGGACGCAGAATCTTGGGCAACACTCCAAATTCTGGACGAAACCGCTGGTAGACAGTGGAGTACAGAAGAGCAGATGCTCGTGCGCCAAGTAACAGAACAATTGGAGCTTGCTCTTGAAAACGCGCACCTATTTCAAGAAACACAGGAGCAAAGTGAAGAACAGGCTCTTATCAATGAAATCGTCACAACAATTGCAGGCTCAGTTGATACAGAAGAAAATCTACAGTTCATAGCCCAGCATATTCAAATAATTGCCGGTTCATATGGCGCAAGCGCGACCATGCCGAACTACCAAAGTATGACCGCCACCATCACCAGCTACCGTTTTACGGACAAGAAGGTAAATATCTCTCGTGATAGCCTCCTGCTCAAATCGCTTGGAATTACCACCGTAATTCAAGAAAGCGGCGGGGCTGTTGTTGTAAAAGACATCGCTAATAACCCGATGGCTGCCGCAATCAAAGATAGCTTTCTTGCCCGTAAAATTCAAAGTGCGGTTATTTTCCCCTTGATGGCTGGAGATAATTTGCTGGGGCTAATGAGTGCTGATTTTAAAGAGAAAGAGCCTCTTATCTCAGATAAGAAAATCAAACTGATTAGCACAATCCTGTTGCAGGCAAGTACTTCTATTGAAAGAGCAAACCTTTATCAAGAATCCCAACAGCGCACAGAAGAATTAGCTTTGATCAACAAAATTGTTACCGAAGTTTCCAGTTCTTTGGATATGCAAAGGAATTTACAATTAATTGCAAAGGAAATTTTTGCCATAAGCTCTGCCCTTCAAGTTAGCGTTACCCTCCTCGATGAGGAGAAAGAAAATCTCGTATTGGTTGCAGACTGCCCTGAATCTTTGGAAGACCGAGGCTTGAAAATCCCCCTTGCAAGTAACCCTGCCGGTAGAGAAGTGATGGAAACACAGAAACCATTGCTTATTGAAAATATCCAAACCAATCCCGCTACTGTCGGGATTAGAGATGTTATGAAGGCACGCGGTGCCGATAGTTTAATCATCTTCCCCATGTTTGCCGGAAATAAAACGATAGGTACATTTGGCGTAGATTTTGAAGCTTCTACAATAACCTTACCTCAGGATAAAATCGACTTAATTCAAACCATTCTTCTTCAAGCCAGCACGTCGATTGAAACAGCTCGTTTCTTCAAAGAGACTCAATTAAGCGAGGCTCGCGCTCGCGTCATCGTGCAGAATGCGCCGGAATCCATCGTGATGATTGATATGGAAACAGGTTTGTTTACAGAGCCAAATGATAACGCATTGCGCTTATATGGTCTCAGCAAAGAAGAATTGCTAAAAGCCGGTCCCGCTGATCTCAGCCCTCCCACGCAACCAAATGGCCGTCCATCGGCAGAAATGGCTGCCGAAAAAATGCAAGAAGCTCTGGAAGGTGATGCGCCCGTCTTCGAATGGACTCACCTTCACGCAAAAGGCAATGAAATTTTCTGTGAGGTCCGCTTGGTACGCCTCCCCGATGCCTCTCGAACTCTCATTCGCGCGAGTATCGTTGATATTGCTGAGCGTAAATATAACGAACTTTTGCAAATAGCAGTATCCAATATTTCTAACGCCGCGTTGAGTGCACTCGATCTACAAGAGTTGATTCGCGAAATCCATCAAATTATTGAGACTTTGATGCCCGCAGATAATTTTTATCTTGCGCTATACGATGAAGTACGCGACTTGCTCACCTTCCCTTACTATGTTGATGAATTTGATACGGCATGGGAACCACAAAAACCAGGTAGAGGTTTAACCGGCTACGTTCTACAAACAGGGAAACCGCTCCTCGCAACCCAAAATGTGATTAACACTCTTGAAAGAAGCGGCGAAGTTGAGTTGATGGGCCCAAAGGGAAACGATTGGATTGGCGTTCCCTTAAAGAGTGGTGAAAAATCTATCGGCGTGATGGTTGTACAAACTTATGATGAAAATATTAGTCTTACAGAACAACATCGCGATACTCTCGCTTTTGTAGGCAGACAGGTCGCCTCCGCACTGGAGAGCAAGCAATCGGAATTAGAACTTCGCGCACTTTTCTCTGCAATGGATGATGTGATTTTTATCGTAGATAAAGATACCCGCTACCTCCGCATTGCCCCAACTAACCCCGCTGGTCTCTACCGCCCTCCCGATGAATTACTGGGAAAACGGATGGACGAGATTCTCCCCAAAGAAATCAGTGGATACTTCCACGATGCTATTAATCGGGCTCTAGAAGGAAAAGAAACAGTTAATATCGAATATTCACTTGAAATTGACGGAAAAAATGTCTGGTTTTATGCCAGTCTTTCAAAACTAGCGGAAAACCAAGTTTATTGGATAGCCAGAAACATTACTGAACGGAAACAAGCCGAACGCCAAGTAGAGAGGCTTAGCAATGCTGTTGAGCAGTCCCTAGATGGGATGGCAATCGCGAGTATGGATGGTAAGATCGAGTTCGTTAATCCAGCCTGGGCTAAAATGCACGGCTACGATAATCCAACAGATCTCATCGGAAAACCACTTGCTCTTTTCCATACAGAAAATCAACTTGAAAAGGAAGTGAACACCTTCAACGAGATAGTAAGAACTGAGGGCTCCAATCAAGGAGAAGTGGGACACAAACGCAAAGATGGCTCAATTTTCCCCACATGGATGACCGTTGGTATTCTAAAATCGGTAGACGATACCCCTCTGGCACTTGTTGCCTCGGCACAAGATATTACAGACCGCAAAAAATCTGAACTGGCTCTACGCCGCCAAAATGAATATATGGCAGCAGCAGCCGAAGTAGGACGTTTAGTGACCTCAACGTTGGATACCGGTATTCTCTTTAGACGTGCGGTAAACCTGCTTCGTGAACATTTTGGGTATTACCATGCTGCCATTTTCACAACAGAAGAAGCGGGCTTTAATGTTGTTCTCCGCGAAGCGACTGGTGAAGCCGGAGAGGAAATGAAGAAGAATGAACATTTCCTTGAAATTGGTTCAAAATCAGTTGTGGGGACAGCTACGGAAACAGGTGAACCTTATATCGTCAATGATGTTTCCAAAAACCCCAACCACCACGTTAATCCATTACTCCCTGAGACCAAAGCAGAAGCAGCCATCCCACTAAAAATTGGACGTAGGATTATCGGCGCTTTGGATTTGCAAGCAACCGAAGTAGATGCCTTCACACCGGAAGATGTTGCCGTTTTACAATTGCTCACCGATCAATTTGCGACCGCGATTGATAACGCTCGTTCTTATCAATTAGCCCAAGACGCCTTCTTGGAAATGCGCGAACTCGAAAAACTCAAGAGCCAATTCTTGGCAAATATGAGCCATGAGCTACGCACCCCGCTCAACTCTATTATCGGTTTCTCACGCGTAATCCTAAAAGGAATTGACGGACCGGTAACTGATTTACAGCAACAAGACTTAACCGCTATCTACAACTCCGGTCAACACCTACTCGGTCTAATCAACGATATTCTCGATCTTTCTAAGATTGAAGCGGGTAAGATGGAGCTAACATTCGATGAAGTGGATATAGAGAAACTGATTAAGAGTGTTATGTCTACCGTAATGGGTTTAGTCAAAGACAAACCGGTGCGTTTAGAGGAAGAAATCGAAGCCGAATTGCCACCGGTCAAAGCCGACCCTATGCGTGTCCGTCAAATTCTCATCAATCTCTTTTCCAATGCAGCCAAATTTACTGACGAAGGCACCATCAAAGTCACCGCCAAGACCGAAGAGAATCACCTTCGCATTAGCGTTAAAGATAGCGGTCCCGGCATCTCAGAAGAAGACCAAGAGAAACTCTTTCAGGCATTCTCGCAAGTGGATGCTTCTGCAACTCGCGCAACCGGCGGCTCTGGTCTTGGGCTTTCCATCTCCAAAGAATTGGTTAATATGCACGGCGGCGAAATCGGACTCCATAGTGAAGTTGGCAAAGGGAGCGAATTTTACTTCACGCTCCTCTTCTACAATACGCCTGAAACCAATCCAGAAGAAGAGAACCAAGATGATACAGCCATCATTCTCGCCATTGACGATGACGAAAAAGTCATCAGTCTTTATCAACGCTACCTAAATACGCAAGGCTACCAAGTCGTTGCGCTCACAGACCCAAAGAAAGCAGTGGAACGCGCCAAAGAACTCAAACCCTACGCCATTACGCTGGATATTATGATGCCCGGCTATAACGGCTGGCAGGTTTTAGAAGACCTTAAATCAGATCCCGAAACGCAACATTATCCAACCATCATTTGTAGCATTGTCGAAGACACAAAGAAGGGTTATTCCCTTGGGGCTACGGATTATCTCCTCAAACCGATTTTGGATGATGACATAATCGGCGCACTAAATCGGATTAACAATAATGGAACTATTTATGATATTCTCCTCATTGATGATGATCCGGACGATTTGCGACTTCTCGAAAAATTACTTAACGCGAGCCAAACCTACAAAGCGATTCTCGCGGATAGTGGACCTGCTGGCTGGGATACGATCATCAGCCACCCCCCCCAAGCAGTTGTCCTTGATCTCTTCATGCCAGAAATGGACGGATTTGAAATCATGGAGGCGATGCAATCCTCGCCCGACCTACGCGATATCCCCGTCATCGTCATTAGCGGCGGAGATTTAACCGCCACCCAACAAGAAAAACTTGATTCGCTCAATCTCCACCTCCTCCAAAAAGGAACGCTTAACTCAGAAGACCTCTTAGCAACGCTTGAGCGCAGTTTAAATCATCTTAAAAAATCTAAACAAAAAGAGAAAGAATAAAATAATGTCATTCATACTCCGTTGTATCGACTGCGGTCATAAAGCACCCTATTTTCCTACCTCTATCAGTTGCCCCAAATGTGGGAGTCAATGGCGCGAGGCGGAATACGATTTAGATACACTCTCAAAAACCTTACCTCTACAATTACCAAATCGTCCCTTTGACCTTTGGCGATACCATGAACTGCTCCCCGTCCGCAACCCAGACCCCGCCTGTTCTCTCGGCGAAGGCGGAACTCCCCTCATCAAAGCCGCCAATTTAGGATTAATGCTCGGTTGCCCAAATATCTATATCAAAGATGAGCGGCAAGGACCAACAGCATCCTTCAAAGACCGTCAAGCTGCTGTTTCGATGGCAGCTCTAAAAGAAGCGGGGATTACCGAGATGGTCGTCGCCTCTACTGGCAATGTCGCAATCGCTTATTCCGCGTATGCTGCTCGCGCGGGGATTAAACTCTGGGCATTCGTCACCAGTCTTGTTCCAGCAGTCAAAATGCGAGAAGTTGCGCTCTATGGTAGTCAATTGATTAAAGTCTCAGGCTCTTATGACTCCGTTAAACGCGCCGCTTCTGAGTTTGCCAAGCAAAGAAACCTTTACCAAAATATGGGAGCGCGTTCGATTCCCTCTGTAGAATCGATGAAAACGATCAGCTTTGAAATTGCCGAACAGCTAACCGGTTATCTCGGCAATGATGCCTCCGCAGAAGATGGCATACCGCGTTGGCAGACACCTGATTGGTATATCCAATCGGTTAGCGGCGGGATGGGTCCTCTGGGGGTTGATAAAGGCTTCTCAGAATTAAAAAAAATGGGCTTCGTCAATAAAAAACCCGCGATTGTAGGTGTTCAATCTGCCGGTTGCGCCCCGATAGTCAATAGCTGGAAAAAAGGTTTAGAGACCGCCGAAGTCGTTGCTGTTCCCCGCACACATATCGAAACCCTCGCCACTGGAAACCCAGGACGCACTTATCAATTTTTACGCAATATAGTGAATGATACAGGCGGCGCATTTGAAAGTGTTACAGACGAAGAAGCCTTCCGCGCCATGCACGTTCTCGCCAAAATGGAGGGCATCTCAGCCGAGCCTGCCGCCGCAGTCGCTTTTGCCGGTCTCTTTAAATTAGTTCGTGCGGGCGTGATTAAGCCGGATGATACCGTTGTGGTTAATTGCACAGGTCATACTGTCCCACCAGAGAAACTTGTTTTGGGCGATAATTGGGCGCGTAATGTCGTTTTACCCAAAGAAGAAGAGAGAAAAGAAGAGACCCCCCAAGAAGGCATTTTGGCAGCACTCAGCCACGTTGTCCCGGAGCGTTTTCCGCGCGTTGTCATCGTAGATGATACAACCGAAGCACGTCTGCTCATCCGCCGCATCCTACAATCGCAAGGCGACTTCACCATCTTTGAAGCCAATAACGGGAAAGAAGCTCTGCGCGTTGTCCGCCGCGAAAAGCCCGATCTGATCATCCTAGATTTAATGATGCCTGAACTCGATGGCTTTGGTGTTTTAGACGAGCTTAAAGCAGATTCTGAAACCGAAGGAATTCCCGTAATTGTTTCTACGGCAAAAGAATTAACAAAAGAAGAAAAAGAAAGGCTGAAGGGACAAATCCAATCGCTTCTCCAAAAAGGTGATTTTATGAGCGATGAATTTTTTGATGAAGTTCATACAATCATAAATTAACAAAAATGAAAATCGGAAAGAAAAACAGAGGTATTAACGCAGCAATCCTCTCCGCTCTTTTCTTAGGGTTTACGCCCGTATTCGGAAAACAAGCCATACTTGCCGGTTTTTCCCCTTTTGCGGTAGTTGCCTTAAGAACAAGTATGGCAGCAGGGCTTTTACTCGCGATTCTTCTCCTATTCAAAAGACAGTATCTTTATATTTTCTCTGTGGGGCTTCTCGGTTGTATCTTAGCGGGCGCAATTAACGGGCTTGGCTCTCTTTTCTACTATATGTCCCTTAAACGGCTGGGAGCAAATGTCGGGCAACTTCTTTTCTCTCTTTATCCTGTTTTCGTTGTTTTTTGGTCATTCCTAGACCGTCAAAATCCCAGCAAACTCACCCTCCTACGAATCGCCTTAGCGGTAGCCAGCGTCATCCTGATTACCAATTTCGATAACTCCGAAATTGACATCATGGGTGTCGCTTTTATGCTAACTGCCTCTGCGCTATACGCGCTTCACCTCCCGATTAATCAACGCGTTCTTTACGAAGTTCCAGCACCAACCGTCACACTGTATACACTACTTTCGATGAGCGCGGTTGTTGTCTCCGCCTACTTCATCTTTGACCCACAATTTCCTAGCATGAATCTTAATTGGGGACCTGTAATCGGATTAACCCTCGTCACCTTTTTCTCCCGCCTGACACTTTTCTTAGGAGTCAAGCATATCGGAGGGATTCAAACCGCGCTCCTTGGACTTGGGGAATTACTCATCACCATTATTGCCAGTTATTTCTTGCTCGGTGAAAAACTGACTTTTTTACAGTGGGTCGGCGTATCCGGGCTGATGACTAGCCTCCTGCTAGTTCGCTTTGAAAAAGCATCGCCCCATAAAGGACCCGGCGGCTGGCTCAACTGGATTCGCGCCCCTCACCAAATCCCCCCCGATATTCCCTGGGGACCACATACATAATTTGCAGCGGTCTAGGAGACCGGCACCAATAAAAAGCTCTTCTTCCCTTTCATAGGAAAAAGAGCTTTTTCTGTTCTTATCCTCAACCATCCGCCCCAAAGCCCAATCTACGTCTTATACTCAAAAACATAGCCTGTGCCGCGTACACTCACCACGCTCCCTGCCAGCGAGGGGACTTGGCGAATCTTTTGGCGCAATCGGCTCACCAGCGGGCGGAGAATCTCCGGTGCCTCGTGCTGGGCAGTTTCATAGCCCTGCACCAGCAAAACCAGCTCGCGATGCGAAAAAACACGTCCCACATTTTCAACGAAGATGCGTAAGAGCCGCCCCTCTGCCGGAGTGAGATGAATCTCCTCCTCCGCGTATTTGATTAAACGGCGAGAAAGATCAATTTCAGTGCCATCTTTTAATTTAACGGTAGCAACCCGCTCGTCCAAGGGCGTATCAGAGGCATATCCCTCGCGGGCGCGGAGTTTCTCCTCGCGGCGCGATAAACCAATCCGCACACTCGCCAAAATCTGCATAGGCGAAGCGGGTTTGAGCAAATAATCGTGAATCCGCAAACGCAAGGCTTCCACCGCACTTTCCGTTGTCCCGAATGCGGTCAGCAAAATCACCTCTGTATCGGGAGAAATTTCGTTGATGATTTGCACCACTTCGAGCCCACCAATGCCGGGCATTCTTAAATCGACAATCATTAAATCAACATAGTGGTTACGCGCATAATTTACCGCAACTTGTCCGTTTTCTGCTGTAGCAACGGTGTAACCTTCAAGACGCAGAATATCACCAAGAGATTGTAGTGCAATCGTTTCGTCATCAACAATTAAAATAGTGGGAGACATTATTTTCCTCCAATCGGCAAAGTAACTTGGAAACAAGCCCCTTTATGATCGTTTGTAATTAATTCCAACTCACCGCCCAGCGCGGCGATGATATTGTAACTCACAGTTAGCCCCAAGCCCGTGCCACCTTCTTTTGTGCTGATAAAAGGCTCAAAAATATTCGGCTGGTCTTCTGGGGCAATCCCAATCCCGTCATCCTGAAAGGTGATTTCAACACTCTTCTTCTTTTTACGCGCCCAAATATCCAGCATACCACCGGCGGGCATCGCATCGTAGGCATTTAAAGACAGGTTCAAAAAAACTTGCTGCACCTGTGCACTCACCGCCATCACGGAGGGCAAATCTTCGGGCAAAGAGGTATTAACTTGAATATCTCGCTTCTGAAATTGCGCCCGCATCAGGCTAAGAACATGGTTCAAAGTTTCTTCCAGATCCACTTCTTTAGGCGCAACCGTGCCGGGGCGATAAAAATCTAACATCCGTTGCACAGTGGTAGTCAGTCGCTCTAGCTCGGTTTGCGCCAAACCAAAATACTCATCCCGTTTGGGTTCAGGCAAATCCTCTCGCCCCGCCAAATGCAAACAATTCCGCACCGCTTGCAAAGGATTATTCACCTCATGCGCAATCGAAGCCGTCAGCCGTCCCGCCGCCGCCATTTTTTCCGCTTGCAACAATGCCTTTTGCGAATCTTTTACTTGCTGCACATACTCACGCAGCTCAGCATAAAGATTAGCGTTCTCAATCGCCACCGCTGCTTGCCGTGCCAAAATTAAGAGCGTATCCAAATCAATCTCCCGAAAAGACGATTGCCCCGCACCCCTGCCCGCGTAAAGCAACGCCTCAATTCCAGAGTGGTTAATCGGCACAAAAAGAGCCGAGCCAATCCCAATTTCGTTAAATTTCTTTTGGAAAAGGGGATGCTCCGACTCGCTCACCTTAATCGGGCTTAAGATTTCGCTCAAAGCAGATTCTTGTCCCTTAGCTTTCCCCGCTTCGCGCGTAGGATAGACTTGCCCTCGTTGAACGAGCAAAGTCAACGCCCCATCCTCTGTCGAACGCTGATAATACGCCGCGTTTTCACAACGAAGATGTTTGCAAACCGCATCCACAATTAGCTCAGGCAAACGCTCTGGGCGTGTTTCTGCTAAAAAGGCTTCGGTCACATCAAAAAGCGGACGTAGGGCTTCGGTATGTGCAGCATCGCGTTTTTGTTGACTATCCGCAAGAGCTAGGCGCGCCGCTTCAACCAATTCATCGCCCTCTTCAAAAGGTTTTAGGATCAATCCGTCCACGCCGCGGCGCAGGGCTTTAATAGCGGTCTCCACCGTCCCAAAGCCGGTCATCACTAAAGTTGCGATATCGGGCTGATGTTGCTTCGCAAAAGCAACCACACTGAAACCATCCACAACGGGCATACGGATATCTACGAGAAGCAAATCCACTCGTTCGCCGCGCAAATAGTTCATCGCCTGTTGGGGATCGGTAAATGCTGAAACGCGGAAGCCCGCGCGGGTCAGGAGGCGTTCGCAGAGTCTTACTATCCCCTCTTCATCGTCAACAATCAAAACAACCGGAGTATTCATCCTTCATCCTCGATGGGAAGCCAAACCGTGAAGCAGGCTCCTTCTTCGGGCGAGCTTTGCACATCAATAAATCCGCCGTGATCGGTCACAATCCCGTAGCTGACCGCTAGACCAAGACCGGTGCCGCCCTCATCCGCTTTGGTGGTAAAAAATGGTTCAAAAATACGTGCCAAATCATGCGCAGTGATGCCTTCTCCGCTATCCTGAACTACCATCGTAACCCATTTGGCTTTATTTTTCTGACGTTTTTGGGTACGAAGTGATAGCTCACCGCCCTGCGGCATTGCGTGGAGGGCATTATGCAAAAGGTTCAACACAACCTGCTTAATTTGGTCTCGATCTATCAGCACCCAAGGGAGATTTTTGCCGAGCTTCATTTCAAAGTGGATATTATTGCTCTCAAGAAGATGATTGGTGAGGGCAGCGACATCTTCGATAATTTCGTTCAGATCAGCGCGGACGCGAACACTCTCGCTCTGCCGCGCAAAATCGAGCAAACGGCGTACTACGCTACGAGCGCGCTTTGCCTCGCGCAAGACCATCTCTAAATCGCCGCGTTGCGTGGATTCTGGAGGGAGATCTTCTAATACAAGTTCGGAAAATCCTGCAACAGTGGTGAGGGGATTATTTAGCTCATGCGCCACGCCCGCCGCCATCTCGCCAACTGCGGCGAGTTTTGCCGCCTGAATAAGTTGATTTTCTGCGATGCGCTGCGCTTCCATCCGTTCTTGGAGTTCTTCTTGGGTGGTTTGCAAAATCTGAATCGTATCTTGGAGCATTTGATAGCGATCTACGCTGGAAACCGCGCTGGTGAGAAATCCCGCCAACGATTCGAGGGCTAAAAGGTCGTTATGCGTGAAGGCATTTTTCTCGCTGGCTTCCACATCAATAATCCCCAAAATGCGATCTCCATCCTGCAATGCAACACAAATTTCCGCACCCACATCCCAACCGGGGATATGCGTATAAAGGGGATTTTTAGTGGCATCATCCACCATAATGCTTTCACCACTCGCAAAAACGCGTCCGCTGATACCCTCTTCGTTGGGATATTCAAATTTTTCAAAAGCGGCTTTAACCAAGGGGGATGCCGCTCCGCTGATTCCTTCGATATTCAATTTCTGATTTCGGTCTACCAGAAGAACAACTGCCAACTCATAAGAGAAATGACGCACGAGCAAATCGGCGGTGATTTGCGCCACCTCGTCTACGTTGGTCAGCCCAATCACCTGCTGAATCACCTCGTGAATTAATCCAAGATTACGGGCGCGCGCTTCCGCCTCTTCACGCAACCTACCATATTCAACCAACCCTGCCAAATGGCTGGCAATAACCACAAGAAGATTCTCGTCATATCCGCTGAATGCGGCGGCTTCTTCACTTTCCAACACCAAAACACCGATTACCTCGCCGCGATATTTCAACGGAACCAGCAAAGCCGATTGCGCCTGCACGTCACCCAAGAGATAATTCTGAATATCCGCCTTTTCAATACGAATATTTTTCCCCTCGCGAATAAATTTCTCGAAAGGATGGTTTTCAACAAATTCAGTACGCGGCATCGTGCGCCGCTCAAGATTGCGATATTCTCTCAATGTCCGCCCATCGGAGGAGAGCAAGAAAAGGGAGAGTAATTCCGTCCCAAAAGTGCGTTCCAGCAAAGCAAAAACGCGCCGCACGATTTGCCCCAAATTTTGTGCGGAGGAAACAATCAACGCAAAATCGTTAAGCATCGCTTGTCGCCGCAAATGGTCCGCCATCTCCGCAAAAGTGACGAAAATCTCAACCGAAGCCGCGGCGTAAATACTGAACTGCTGTAATTTGAGCCATTCATCATCACTAAATGCCTCGTTTCGCCACAATGCAACTACGCCAATTAGCCGTTGCCCGACCATCAGCGGCAGCGCGCCCCAAGTCTCGGCATCAATCGGCGAAACCTCTTCTCTCATCTTTTCCCAATCAGGATCGCCTCTTTTCAAGAGCAAGGGATTGGCGATTTTCTTAATCTGTGCGAATAGGGCATCCCCATCTAAGATAAATTCTCGTTCCAAAAGCTCCGGAGAATTCCAATGCGCTTCGACCCTAAGCGATTTTTCACCGTAGATTGCCAGCCATGCCCCTTCGCAAGGGATATATTGCACAATCCGCGAAAGAATACGCGCCAAAGAGCGCGGCAAATCATAGGGGACAGAAGTCTGCCCGCCGAAGATGAATGCGTCCGCAGGCTGTAAGGCAAAATTGGATGTACAGAAATTCCCAGCGTTGGTGATGACGCGCCAAATCTGTTTGTCTTTTTTATCTAGCTCCTTTGCCCCGACCAAAATCATTTTTTCTGTATCTTTGATTGGAAAAGCGTATAAGCGATCTGCCCCCAAATTCAAATCTTTCGTAATTTTTCGCGAGCGTGATTTCCCCACAGCCAAAGCACCGCAAAGCCAGCTATCTACCGTGCCGAGATTAATATAATTATTAGCGAGAGCTTGTCGTTTTTTATTGAGCTTATAACTTGCTTCAAAATGCCACCCTGCGCTTTTCCGCTCCGCGCAAAGAGCCCAATCCGCATTTGTGATTTGGCAGCTTTCCTTTAATAATGATTCTGTCTTCTTTGAATTTGCCATGTTATTTTTATATTGCGTATCCCGTATTGCTCTATATGATTATCCCTAATTATACAACACAGAAAAGAAAAAACAGATGATAGAATTGTCTTATGAAAACAATCAAAATTATCGGTGGCGGGCTGGCGGGGAGCGAAGCCGCGTGGCAAGCCGCTCAAGCCGATTTCCACGTCCAAGTTTACGAAATGCGCCCCAAGCACGAAACTGGCGCGCACCAGAGCGGCGATTTGGCAGAATTAATCTGCTCCAACTCGCTCGGCTCCAATCTCCCCGACCGCGCTTCGGGGCTACTCAAAAACGAACTCCGCCGCATGGGATCTATGCTCCTCGCAATTGCCGAAGAAAGCGCAGTCCCCGCGGGGGGCGCGTTGGCTGTTGACCGCGAAACTTTTGCTCAAAAAGTAACCGCAAAAATCGAGAACCATCCCAATATCGAAATTATTCGAGAGGAAGTGACTGAAATTCCCGCCGAGCCGAGCATCATCGCTTCGGGACCGCTCACTTCGCCCAAATTTTCTCAAGCTATTGCAAAACTCACGGGGGAAGAACATCTCTACTTCTTTGATGCGATTGCGCCGATTGTCCACGCCGAGAGCATTAATATGGATATTGCTTTCCGCGCCTCACGCTATGACCGCGGCGAAAAAGACGAAGGAGATTATATCAACTGTCCCTTCAACAAAGAAGAATACGACCGTTTTTTGCACGCTCTACTCAAAGCCGAGCGCATCAAATTGCATAGTTTTGAATTAGAAATCGAAAAAGGAGTCAAAGCGGGCGCGCATCGTTATTTTGAAGGTTGTCTCCCTGCCGAAATCATCGCCGAGCGCGGCGAAAAATCACTCGCTTTTGGTCCCCTGCGCCCCGTTGGGCTACACGATCCGCGCACGGGCAAACGCCCTTACGCCGTTCTCCAACTCCGCCAAGATAACCTTGCAGGTGATCTTTATAATCTAGTCGGCTTTCAAACCAATCTCAAATTCCCCGAACAAAAACACGTTTTTCGGCTCATCCCTGGGCTTGAAAATGTCGAATTTGCGCGCTATGGGCAGATGCACCGCAACACCTTCATCGCCTCGCCGCGTCTTTTGCGTCCCACGCTCCAATTTCATAACCGCGATAATCTGCTCTTCGCTGGTCAAATCACCGGCGTAGAGGGCTATATCGGCAATATCGCCACTGGTCTGCTTGCAGGGCAAAATCTCGCTCGCATTCTCAATAATCAGCCCCCGCACCAACTCCCCGAAACAACCATGCTCGGTGCGCTCTGTCATTATATTACCCACGCCGAAGAAAAAGATTTTCAACCGATGAAAGCAAATTTCGGCATCCTCCCGCCGCTGGCGTTTAGCGATAAAAAGAAACGTGGCAAAAGAGAACGAGCCGCCCTGCGTGCCGAACGCGCTTTGCGCGATTTAGAAACATATTTATCCGCCTCGCAATAACAACTTCAGTCCCTATTTACAAGGCTAAACCCCTTTTACTACAAAGTTATTTTTTATGAAAAAAGAACGCTCACACATCCTCCTGCTCTCCAGCCTGCTCGTCATCTTCGGCGGGATTCTGGTCTGGATAAACCTCTCGCCTCGCACGCGACCTGAGTTTGCTTCCGCTAAATTTGACGGGGAGCGTGCCTATGCGGACGTACTGTACCAAACCGAGCTTGGGGCGCGGATTCCCGATTCTGCCGCGCACGCCCAAGTCCGCGTCTGGATGCAAGATGAGTTAGAGAAAGCAGGTTGGCAAGTCGAAACTCAGGTCTTCGAGATGCTCGGGCATCGCGGGTATAATCTAATTGCCTCGCGTGATGATTCTCCGCCCGAAATCATTTTGGGCGCGCATTACGATAATCGCATCTATGCCGATCAGGACCCGGATGTTGAAAAACGGAAGCAGGCTCTAATCGGCGCGAATGACGGTGCATCCGGCGTGGCTGTTCTGCTTGAGTTGGCACGTGTGCTTCCTGCGGGGGAGCAAGCTAATCCATCCATCTGGCTGGTATTTTTTGACCTTGAAGATAATGGGCGCATCCCCACTTGGGATTGGATTCTCGGCTCGCGCGCTTTTCTTGCAGAATATGATACGCTCAACCCCGATGCGGTGGTGATTCTCGACATGATCGGCGATGCCGATTTGCAAATTTACCTTGAGCGAAATTCTGACCCCGAACTTCGGGCTGAAATTTGGGCGCAAGCCGCTGAACTAGGTTATGAAGATATTTTTATTACAGAAGAAAAATTTAGTATGCTTGATGATCATACGCCTTTTCTCGAAGCTGGAATGCCCGCCGTAGATATTATTGATTTTGATTATCCCTACTGGCATACCAGCGAAGATACCGCCGACAAAGTTTCAGCGGCGAGTTTGCAAGCGGTCGGCGATACGATGCTGGCGTGGCTAAAAAAATAGAAATTGTCTGGTTCTAACGGAATTTGTGGTCTGCTCAAAAAAGTAGTCAAAAGCCTTTTTTGAACACGGATAATACGGATTTTACGGAGTTTTTTTGATAGTTACGGAGAAAAAAACGTAGTTTTATGACCTTTTCCGTGCAACTCCGTGCGCTCCGTGTTCAAACCATCTATGCCCTTTGGGTACAAAAGACAGTAGAAGCAGGAAATTGTAAGCTGCTTACAATGGTCAAAAAGGACGTTCTCGCTTAAACTATAATTATGAATATTCAGACCCTCCTTGAAAAAATCCGAAAGCCGTGGATACGGCGCGTTTCTTATGATGCGGCTCGCGGCGCGGGGGTACGGGAAAATTTCGAAAAAGAATTAGCACGTTTTTTCAGCCTTCTTGAGCAAGCGATTCTAACCGGCGACCCCTCGTGGATTGATCCGCTCCTTTTCGATTGGGCAAATTCGCCCACAGAAAGTGACCTCGCGGAGGGACAGCAAAATCTCTCTACTTTGGTCGCACGGGCAAGCGCGTTTACTTTTGATGTGGCAAAAGAAGTTCTCGCTCCAGAAGAGGCTCTTGAGTTGCTCAGTGCCACTTCTGCGATTTATTCTTATGCACTCTCAAAATCAGCCCGCTACGAAGCGGATACCCGCGTTACTTATGTAGAAAACGAGCTAAGAAATATTCAGAACAAATTAGAACAACTTGACCGAAGCAAATCAAATTTTATTTCTGTCGCCGCCCATGAGCTAAAAACCCCGCTGACCCTAATCGAAGGTTACGCGGCGATGATTAGTGAAATGGTAAACGATGATAGTGCCTCGCAACTTTTAGAAGGGGTACGAGGCGGCGTGCGGCGTTTACGCGCAATCGTAGACGATATGATTGACATTTCGCTCATCGACAATAGCCTGCTCTCACTTAACTTTCAACCTTTTTGGCTAAATCAATCGCTCGGTCTCTTAGAAAAAGAACTCCATTCCACTTGCATCTCTCGTCAATTAACGCTTGAAATCAATTCCTTTGATGGTGATGGTCAGCTCATTTTTGCCGACCCAGAACGGATTTACCAAGCCTTACGCAACGTGCTTATAAACGCAATTAAATATACACCCGATGGCGGAAAAATCACCGTTGACGGGCGGATGTTGCCCGGCTTCATCGAAGTCACCGTTAAAGATACGGGTATTGGCATCTCTCTCGAAGACCAACTTACTATTTTTGAGAAATTCAACCAACTTGGCGAAGTTTCTCTGCACTCCAGCAGCAAAACCGCGTTCAAAGGCGGCGGTCCCGGGCTGGGACTTCCGATTACGCGCGGCATCATCGAAGCGCACGGCGGAACCATCTGGGTCGATTCGGAAGGTTGCGATGAAAAAACCTGTCCGGGCGCATCCTTCCACATCCTATTGCCCGACCGTAGTGAAGCAAGCGACCCCAAAGTAGAAAAGCTCTTCGCTACCGAAATGGCTTCTCTTAAGACTAAAAACAAACCCTAAATGGTCAAAAAACAAACACATCCCTCCACAACGCCACGAGAGCGCACTTTTCTCGTTGGCGTTGAAATTTTTGGGGAAGAAGGCTTATTATCTCTCGATGATTCTCTCGATGAGTTAGCTTTACTCGCAGAAACCGCCGGTTTAGATGTAGTCGGCGAACTCACCCAAAAACTCAATCGCCCCAATGCAAAAACCTTCATCGGCTCAGGGAAAGTGAATGAACTCAAAGCCCTCGCCGAAGATATGCTGGCGCAAGTTGTCGTTTTTGACGATGAACTTTCCCCGCGCCATCAACGCGAATTGGAAAAGCTACTCGGGGAAAATATCCGCTTATTGGATCGGACATCGCTCATTCTTGATATTTTTGCCCAACACGCCAAAACCAGCGAGGGGATGCTTCAAGTGGAATTGGCGCAATATGAATACTACCTCCCGCGCTTGACGCGTGCCTGGACACATCTGGCGCGCCAAGCTGGGGGCGGGGGCGGACGTTCTGGGAGCGTGGGAGGCGTTGGTTTACGCGGTCCCGGCGAGACGCAACTCGAAGTGGATCGGCGCGTCATCGGGAAACGCATCTCGCATATCAAAAAAGAACTAGAGAAAGTACGCGCCCATCGTTTACGACATCGCGATAAGCGGAAGAAATCACGGCTGCCCATCGTGGCTCTCGTTGGCTATACGAACGCGGGCAAATCAACGCTACTTAACCAACTCGCCCAATCCGATGTTTACGTTGCCGACCAACTCTTTGCCACGCTCGACCCGACTACGCGTCGAGTTGAATTGCCGGGCGGTTATCAATCCCTTTTTACCGATACGGTTGGATTCATCCAAAAATTGCCGACCACGCTCGTGGCTGCGTTTCGCGCCACCCTCGAAGAAATTGCCGAAGCCGACCTTTTGCTTCAGGTTGTAGATATTTCTCATCCCAACGCATTGAATCATTTTGAAGCAGTCGAGGAAACTTTAGCAGAAATTGATGCAAAACATATCCCCGTGATTACCGCACTAAATAAAATCGACTTGCTCAAGGCAAGCGAAGACGCACAAGAAACACTAAAACACTACCCGCGTGCAATTGCGGTCTCGGCAAAAGAAAAAATCGGCATTGTGGAGCTAAAAGAGCTTTTGAAAAAAAGTCTTTATGAAACTTACACCCCGATTTTGGTGCGTCTACCTTATCAGCAAGGAAATCTGATTTCTATTTTTCACGAATCCGGAAAAATAGAGCGAATTGAACACGAACGCGGCGGCGTGCTGATTCAGGGACGCTTGCCCGGTCGCTTAATTGCTCAGTTTGACGGCTGGGAAATTTCTCCCGATGAGGAAACATCCAAAGAGGAAAATTATGAAGAATAAAAAGAAAGATAAAAAGAAAAAAGCCTCCGTTTCGGCCTCTTTAGACCATCTCTCTGAATATTTAGCTCCCCGCAAGGGATTAATTCCAATGATTGGGATGGGATTGATTCTAATTAATTTATTTCTCCAATTCTTTTTTTTGAATAGCTGGGTTGCTCAATCCAACCTCTTCTTACATTTCGGTTTGCTCACGGCGATTTTCGGCTTGATGTTGGCGTGGGCGTTATAACTCTACTAAAAGGAAAGCAAATGACAAAGACTACCCCTCCCCATTGGGATTTATCAAACGTCTATCCCGCCCTCGATTCGGCAGAATTTAAAGCTGCCCTCGCGACACTTTCCACACAATTGGATGAATTAGAAACTTTCTTTGGCGAAAAAATCGTCACGAGCAATGCCGAAACGCCCGTTGCGGCACTCGCCACGCTCACCGATGAGATGATTTCTCGCTTCAATGAGAGCTACGAATTGGCAGAAACTATCGGCGCATATATTTTCTCCTTCATTAGCACCGATTCTTTCAATCAACTAGCGAAAAAACTACTCTCCGAATTCGACCAGACCGAAGTCCGCTTGCGGATGTTAGGGATGCGCGCTCAGCAGTGGATTGGTTCTATCGCCGATTTGCTCCCCAAAATTATCGAAGTCTCCCCCACAGCCAAAGCACACGCCTTCTTCCTCCAAGAAACCGCCGAACAAAGTCGCTATTTGATGAGCGAAAAAGAAGAAGCTCTTGCCGCAGAACTCAGCGTCAGCGGTTCCGGCGCATGGGAAAAATTGCAAGGCACTGTCACCTCCCAAATGAAAATCGAATTTGAGTTGGATGGTGAGATGAAAGAACTCTCAGCACCGGCTCTAATCAACTTACATTCGCATCCGGATGAAAGTGTCCGCAAACGTGCTTACGAAGCAGAAATGGAAGCATGGGAAAAGGTCAAAGAGCCGCTCGCCGCGTGTATGAATGGAATCAAAGGCTCGGTGAATACCCTCAACAAAAAACGCGGGCGCGAAGATGCTCTCCACGCCTCGCTGGATGCCGCCCGCATGGATCGAGACTCCCTCAACGCCATGCTCGAAGCAATGGAAGATTCCTTCCCCGTTTTTCAACGCTATTTCTTGGCAAAAGCAAAACGTCTCGGCAAAGAAAAGCTCCCGTGGTGGGATCTCTTCGCCCCCGCCGGTAACGCCGAAAAAAGCTATACCTTTGAAGAAGCCAGCGAATTCATTCTCGAAGAGTTTGGTAATTTCTCCCCCAAATTGCGAGAGCTTGCCCAACGCGCCTTCACCGAAAACTGGATTGATGCCGAGCAACACGTCGGGAAGCGCGGCGGGGCGTTTTGTATGGGCGTGCCAAGTGTCAAAGAATCCCGCGTCCTAGCCAATTTTGACGGGACTTTTGACCAAGTCTCCACCCTCGCCCATGAACTGGGTCATGCCTTCCATGCGGAGTGCATCTTCAGCGCGGGCAAAACAGCCCTGCAAAGCGAAACCCCGATGACTCTCGCAGAAACCGCGTCCATCATGTGCGAGACGGTGGTCGCCAACGCGGTCATCGCCAAAGCCAGCAATCCCGATGAAAAACTAGCCATCCTCGAGACCTCCCTGCTCGGCGCAAGTCAAGTGATTGTGGATATCTATTCTCGCTATCTTTTCGAGAAAGAAGTTTTTGAACGCAGAGAAAAAGCCGAACTTTCTGCCGAAGATTTATGCGAAATTATGGAAAAGGCACAAAAAGCAACTTATGGTGCTGCCCTAGACGAAAGATATTTGCATAAATATATGTGGACATGGAAACCGCATTATTATTCGGCTGGACTCTCCTTCTACAACTATCCCTACGCTTTCGGCTTGCTTTTTGCAACGGGACTCTACGCGATCTATCAGCAACGCGGCGACGAGTTCATTCCGAGCTATATCGACTTGCTTGCCAGCACCGGCGAAGGACGCGCCGCCGAACTCGCCGACCGTTTCGGCATCAATATCCGCGAGAAGAAATTCTGGGCAGATAGCCTGAAAGTGATTGAGAAGCAGGTGGATGAGTATTGCGAACTCTAAACAAAAAAGGTCAGTTCAATTGAACTGACCTTTTTTATTTACTCACAAGAGAATTTATCTGGAGCAGGGTCAGAAGACATCGCCCAGATGCGATTAAATTCTTGCAAATAAAGTGCGGCTATTTCGGGGTTATCTATAATCAATACATTTTCATCGTTGCTTTCATCGGCGTTGTCTGAAAAATTAAAAGAGCCGGTAATCACAATGTGCTCATCAATTATGATGACTTTATGATGCAAAAAGCTTGGATTTTCATCCCGTTTTACCGCCATGCCTGCACAATACATTTTGCCTAATTCACTGTATTCGGTGCTACTTCCTGTTTTCTCGAAAACGCCCATTACACTCACTCCAGCAAGATCGCGGTTTCGGACGGCTTCTCCCATCGCATCGTGGGTGAAAGAGAATGCCAAAAAGCGGATACTGCTTTGGGCGTTATCAAGATAGCGTAAAAGATGCGCGGCAACATCATCTTCGGCGGCAAAAAGGATTTGAATTGGCGTTCCGTTTATATTGACTTGTTGATTCTCTACGGTAGAAGGCGAACGAGGTCCGAATTCGCCATTCCACATTTCTTCAAATTCACGCTCGTAAATTTCAGCCAGTGCGGGGGAGTGGATGACAATAGTGTTATTATCTTGCTCAAAAATACCGCTTTCGGTGATATTAGTTGAGCCGGTCCAAAGAATTTTCTTATCGAAAATCCAAAATTTATTGTGCATAAGCGCGCCGCGAGCATCATCTCGGATTTCGATGCCGGCATCTTCAAGCATCTCGAATTGCCCTCGACCGGGATCTTCGTCCGCTTCGAGACCATGCTCATCGTCCGTGACCCAGCGCACGTCCACGCCGCGTTCCTGCGCTCGGATGAGCGCGTCCGCGACGGGGGTGAGATTAAATTCAAAGGAGGCGATGTGAATTGAATCCATCGCCCCATCTATTTTTTTTATCAATTCATCTTCAATGGAGCCTGCATAGTTTTTGGCTGAGTATGCGCCGCTGTGGTTTACAAAATAGACTTCCCACCAATCGCTGTGCGTTGCGCTTTCAACAGCGGGGACGGGAAGGGTTGGGGGGAGAGACGCAGGCGACTCTGCCATTTCGGTTGCGGGAAGGGTTGGGGGGAGAGACGTAGGCGACTCTGCCGTTTCGGTTGCGGGAAGGGTTGGAAGGAGAGACGCAGACGATTCTGCCGTTTCGGTTGCGGGAACTGTCTCCGAAAATAAGCCGATGGGGTCGTTGCCCGTTAGCATGAAATAGCCCCCGAAAAGAATTAACCCAATTAAGAAAAATAAGACAATTATTGATTTCCCCGAAATATTTCGTTTTTTAGCCATACTTCATTCTCCTGTTATTTTGTATTCAACCTAAAAATCATTTCTCTTCATCCAACCAGTCCAATAAGTTTTGGATAAATTCAACCTGCGTGCCTCCCGAAAACTGCTCAGGGGAGGGAAGAGAAAGCCCCTCGCCGTAAAGAGCTTTTGCTCGTTTTTCGATCTTTGCCCAAAGCTGTGCTCGTTCTTCGGGCAGAGTCTCGGTCTCTTGCCTTAGCCAAATGCGAATGGTACGCATCAAACGGCGGGATGCTTTGAGTTTCGGGTACATTTCTCTTTCAGCGCGCTCATCATCGAGTTGATCTGTTTTCTCAGCAACACTGGCTGCAGTTTTGATTCCCCACCCCTGCAAAATTTCAGCCGCAGATTCATCTAAGCCACTCACTAAGGCTTCGTTTTCTAAAACACTCTCCACCACTTTTTGAATTCGTTTGCTCAGAATATCCACAGCTTTTCTCCTGAATCTATGCGAGCGATTATGTTCAGCTATTTTACCAAGAAAAAAGAATCATCTAGGCGATGATTCTTTTTGAAATTTTTCTTTTGGTAGAACAGGGAATCACGGTAATTAAACGCGGTAAAGATATTCCTAAAATAAACTGTTCTGAGACATAGAATTTATCATTTTTTCAACACGAAAAGCGCGAAAAAAGCGAAAAACACGAATTTTTAAGTTTTCTTTCGCGACATTTGCCAAATTCGCATAATTCGCGTTAAAGATTTCTGTGATTATTCATCTCTAAATCAGTATTCATCCTGTTCATCTGTGGTTAGCTCTTTTTCCTAAACAGTTTCTTTCTTTTTCCCGCCTGCCCAATAGACAAATCCGCCAAGGGCGAGAGCAAGGAAGAAGGAAATTCCAGCAATGATAAGCCAAGTGAAACTGCTATCCTTCTCCGCTTTCTCGAAGAAGACTTCTATTTCTTCCGGCGTAAAGATGTTTTCTGTAATCTGCCCTTCCAATTGGGGTTGACCGTTTTTGATATTCATCCCAATCCCTTCGAGGGTGGCTCTTTGCCCTTCGTATTCTAAAACGATGGAGAGTAGATATTTCCCGTCTGCAAAACGTGCTGCGCGCGGCACATAGAAAGTGACTGTATCTCCGGGAAGAACAGTATCAAATTCTAAAGGAGTGGTTGTGATCACTCTCTCGGCATTTCTATCGGTCACAATGAAGAAGCCTTTTGCCTGCAAAAATATATTTCCTGTATTTTGCACCTCCACCGCAAAGGTTGTTCCCTCTTCACTTTGTTGGTAAAGAGAGATATTCTTGATTTCTAAACCCGCAAATTGCTCGCCGGGGATATCCATCACGATCGCTACGCCAACACGGCGAATAGTCTCAACTACCAACTGAGAGGCATCGTCAACACTATTAGAGTCGATATTGATCATCTCAGGGGCAGCTTCGACAACTAATCCCGCCACATATTGACCCGAGTTTACCCCCGCGGGAATATTGACCTGAAAAGGGACAACTTGTTCCTCGCCCGGGTTGAGAAAAATCTCATTTGCAGAAAGGGTAATCCACGAGCTTGAGCCGCTACTCATCCCCTCGGAGGGCTGACCGTATTCAGTAAAATCTGTCCCGCCGTTTTGGGAGGTGATTCCATCTGCGGCGTAGAGTTTGAGAGTCACGGGAGTATCGCCGTCATTCAAGACCAACGCGGCATCATCAAAAACCGAGCCGGGAGAAACGCGATAAGAAAAATACGAAAAGGTCTCTTCTTGCCCCTCTTGCGCCGTTGTGGGTCTAATTCCGAAAGAAATATCGGCTAAAGACTGCGCCATAACGGGCGCGGCAAAAAAGAGTAAGCTCAAAATAACGGAAAAAATCAAGGTTTTTTTATAATTTCTGCGAATCATCATCCCTCACTTAAGGACCTGCGCTGATCGTAATGGTCAGCGTGCTAAGATAACTGCCCGCGTAAGTTTCGGCGGGGACTCTCAAACGAAATTCGGGAAGCAGATTATAAATCCCATCACCGCTGCCACTTTCGGCGGAGATAAATTTTGTCGCCGTTTCGCTCAAGGGGATAAACTCTGTTTGGGCGGAGATGGGTAAAAGCGGATTGCCAGAAACCAAGCTGATATTTTCGGCAAGCAAGCGAAATTCAAGGTTGGAGACGTAGATAATCCCGCCATAACCGTTCTCAAAATTGGTCGCGGAGATGGTTGCATTCCAGCCATCCAGCGCATCAGTCGAATCCACTTGCCACGGGCTTGTCGTCCCCAAAACGCTTTGATCGTATCCCGTTAAAAAGACATCCGGAAAAGTCACGGGGGCAGTTGCGATGGTTAAAGCAGCAGAGTGTGTAACCATTAATATCGCAGCACCTAATGCTACAAAAATTGCCAGCCACACACTCTGTTTCTTCATCGGTAAAATCCTATAGAAATCGGTAAGCTTATCCGGTTTCGGGGACTAACTTAGGGACCGGTCACCGCCGTAACGGTGATTGTGGAGGTATATCCACCTGCACCAACGTGCAAATCCGCGGGGATTTCCAGCGCAAAGCTAGGGTGAATGGCATAAGAACCCATTCCCTCGCCCGTAGCCGCCGAAAGGAATTTCAACGTACCGGCGTTCGGGATCGGGGTTAAGGTCGTCACCAAAGAAGTCGGTTTCGCATTCCCGTTAATCACCGTTACGTCCGCATCCAATAATTGGATTTTGAACTCGGTATCGGGTTGCGAAATATCAATCTCTTGACCAGCACCATCGGAGAAATTTGTCGCAGAAATTGCCAAATTCCAACCTGCGCCGGAGCCACGGGCATCTGTTGCCGTCCAGTTATTTGAACTGGCAGGGCTAATCGAAACCTGATTGGTTCCATCGAGCGTTACGCTGCTCATCACCACATCTGCGGTAGTGACCGAAAGCGTTCCGCCAATCAAATCAATCGTCCCGCTATCTGCAGCGACAGAAAATGCACTAACCGCCAACAGAGAGAGGGCTAATAAAACACCTAAAACTTTTTTGTTCATCATTTTACTCCTTTTCATCTTTAAAGAAATTAAAAAATTGCCAAAATTCCAATATGCGCCTCCTTCGCTTAAATAAGAAATGGTCTGGAAAGTTTCCAGACCACTTTTTTAGCAGGTAATCTGAACTTTCACCTGCCTGTAGTATATAGAAATAAAGGCTTTTATTCGTTGCAATGGAATTACAAATCAAGCAAAGAATTTCTCAAAATCTTTCGCCTCGCCGAGCGGAAATCCCTTTTTGCTGCGGTCAATACGGCGCAATAAACCGGTGAGTACATTGCGGCTGCCCAACTCCACAAAACTTTCCACCCCTTGCGAAATCATATATTGGATGGATTCTGTCCAGCGGACGCGGGAGGTGAGCTGGGCGCGTAAATCCGCGCGGATTTCTTCTACGGTGGACAGGGGCTTCGCCCCCACGTTCCCAACGACCATTGGGCTTGCTTCCCTTATATCAACTTTATCGAGGGCTTCATCAAATTCGCGTTGAATCGCGGACATCAGCGCAGAATGCGGCGCAATACTCACCGCGAGGGGAATGGCGCGGCGCGCACCAGCTTCTTTTGCCAAATCAAGCGCGCGTCCCAAAGCCGGTTTTGCACCCGAAATCACCACTTGTCCGGGGCAATTATCATTCGCAACTTGAACCACATCATCCCCCTCACTAGCTTCGGCGCAAACTTCTTCCAATACAGAGATGTCTACGCCAAGAATGGCAGCCATGCCCCCGGGAGCGGTTTTGCCCGCGTCACGCATCAATTCGCCGCGTTTACGCACAAGGCGAAGACCCTCTTCAAAGGAGAGGCTTTTTGAAACGACCAATGCGCTTAATTCGCCGAGAGAATGTCCACTAAGGAGGGCAGGCTCAAATTCAGGCGCGTACTCAGAGAATATCCGCCACGCAGCAATAGAATGGACGAAGAGTGCGGGTTGAGTATTGGCGGTGTCGTTTAACACGTCCTCCTCCCTCCACATGATTTTTGAGAGTGAAAATCCTAAAATTTGGTCAGCTTCTTCAAAGGTTTCTCGCGCTAGGGGATAGACTGCGGCGAGTTCGCGCCCCATGCCAAGAGCTTGAGACCCCTGACCGGGAAAAAGAAAAGCTGTTTGATTTGGGTTGAGTTTCATATTTTCTCCTACCCCCCCTTAAAACACAAAAGAGCCATGATGGTCACGGCTCTTTTTGATCTTCGAGTTATTTATCGCTTTTAATTTCGATAACTTCTCGACCTTTGTAAAAGCCACATTCAGGGCAAACAGTATGCGGCAGACGCATTGCACCGCAGTTGCTACAAGTGGTTAGACTACGGGCGGTGAGAAAATCGTGGGCGCGGCGGCGATCGCGACGACCTTTGGAAATTTTACGCTTTGGCAGTGGGGTCATGCTACTATCTCCTTAATACAAGAATCGGGCATTGCCCGATATATTTTCTAAACAAGCGGGCTGATTATAGTGGTGTTAGCTAGTGACGTCAAGAGCAATTTGTTGTACAATTCAGGGCATGGATATTAAAATTGCAACCGCCAAAATTAGCAAATATGCCGTTTCAAAAAGCGGAGATACTGTTGAGATTATTGAACGTCCCAACGGAGGGCTTTCTGTCGTTTTAGCCGATGGGCAGACTTCAGGACGAGGGGCAAAAGCCGTTTCGATGATGGTTGTCCGCAAAGTGATCGGTTTACTCGCCGAGGGCGTTCGGGACGGTGCCGCGGCACGCGCCGCATCAGATTATTTGTACATGGAAAAAATGGGGAAAGTTTCTTCTACGCTTAATATCGCCTCGGTTGATCTGAAAACGAAAACGGTAGTGCTCACGCGGAATAATCCCGCTCCGACTTATATTTGTCATGGCGACCAACTTAATATTCTCAAGACCGATAGCTCCCCGATCGGGATTGCACGAAATATCCGCCCTTCGATCAGCGAAATCGAATTAAAATCGGGTTTAACCATCGTCATTTATACCGATGGCTTGACTCACGCAGGAAAAAGAAAAGGGGAACCAATGAATATCAGCGGAGCGATGCAAGTCGCACTGGATGTTGAAAACCCCTCCCCGCAAGAAATTGCCGATTCTCTCCTCGCACATGCGATGCGTTTAGACGATAACCGTCCCGCCGATGATATTAGCGTGGTTGTCATTCGGGTTGATTCTGAAGAAGTAGATAATGTCCGCAGAATGAGTGTTTCATTGCCGGTTGAGCATCTCTAAAGACGTGAGGGGCAGGGCTGCTCGGTTCTACATGCAAATATTCGGTTTTCCATTTGAAACACCTTTTTCTTCGCAAAAGACCTTGAGCAAGTAAAAAAACATCTCCTTTTAGAAGAAAAAGCCGAGTATCTTAGGAAATCTTTCGCACAAAATCATTACGAAATACGTTTTGCACAATATGAAGTTAGTGTTGTTTTAGTTCGCAAAAAGGAAAAAACAGATATGCACCCGAACGGCGAAAAAGAACTTTCAAAAAATGATATTCTTGCGGTCTTAGGAAATCCCTCGCAACTTAATTTGCTTGTCCATGACAATCACTAAAAATATCTTCGTAATCGGGGTCGTTGGACCTTGCTCCTCGGGGAAGTCAACTTTAGTAGCAGGCTTAGTAAAACACGGCATTTACGCTAGAAATATCGCTCAAGAACATTCTTTCGTTAAAGATATGTGGAGGCGTTTGACTAATCCGGACATACTCATCTTTTTAGATGTCTCTTATTCCATTGCTCAAGAGCGCCGAAAATTAAATTGGAATACAGAGGAATACAAGGAACAAAAACACCGTCTCCGAGACGCGCGTCAACATGCCAATTTTTATTTGGACACCAATGAACTAAGCCCCGAAGAAGTTCTCGGAAAAGTACTAACGGTCTTAAAAAATTGAAGAGAATTCCCACACTCATTTTCCTCTACATATTTCCCCGTCTCACCCCAAAAGGGTGTATAATCTCATCCGCCGCCAGAGCATTGGTGGTATTTTTATGAATTGGAGTAGAAGTCTATGATAAAACGCCAAAATACCCGTTTAATTGTGATTGTCATCCTAATCGCCCTTGCCCTTTGGGTTGATATGAATGACACACTTACAATTAGCAACCCTTTCAATGGAAAGGTTCTTTACGAACACAATGTTAAAGCCCAATTGGGACTTGACCTACGCGGCGGCTTACAAGTTTTGCTTGAAGCCGATCTACCCGAAAGTGTTGATATTTCGACAGATTCAATGGAAGTCGCTCGCGGAGTCATTGAAAATCGAACCAATGCTTTGGGCGTTTCTGAAAATGTAGTTCAACTAGCAGGAGATCGCCGTATTGTTGGCGAATTTCCCGGCTTAGAAGACACCGAAGGTGTTATCGCCGTCATACAACAAACAGGTTTGCTGGAATTTGTGGATATGGGTGACACACCCCTCCCCGCGGGGACACTCATCGAAACCGACTATGGTCTCGGTGAAAATGCCATTCCCGCAGAAAGCACTGATCCAGAAGCTCCAACTGTCTATCATACAGTAATGACAGGAGCCGCACTTGATGATGTTGGCGTTTCTCAAAGTCAAATGGGAGAATTTCAAATCTCCTTTGCTCTCAAAGATGACGGAAGCGATATTTTCGCTGAATATACATCTACACATATTGAGCAATATCTCGCCATTGTTTTGGATAAAGTCATCATCTCGGCTCCTCGTATCCAAAGCGCAATCACTGGTGGAAGCGGTGTTATCACCGGTCAATTTGACTATGAAAGCGCAAACGCACTCGTCGTCCAATTGCGCTACGGCTCTTTGCCAGTCCCGCTCAAAATTGTAGAAAGCCGCATCATCGGACCGACACTTGGCGAAGATTCTCTCCAACGCTCCTTACAAGCAGGATTAATCGGTATCATCATCGTAGTCCTCTTCATGGGCATCTACTATCGCCTCCCCGGTATCACGGCAGATATATCCATTCTTCTTTATGCCGCCATCGCCTTTGCCATCTTCAAGTGGATTGGCGTAACCCTCACCTTGCCCGGCATCGCCGGCTTCATGTTGAGTACAGGCTCCGCACTAGATGCGAATATTCTCGTCTTCGAGCGTTTCAAAGAAGAATTACGGAGCGGCAGACCACTCAAACAAGCTTTCGACATGGCTTGGTCGCGTGCTTGGCCCTCCATCCGAGACTCAAACGCAGCAACGCTCATCACATCAGCGATTCTTTTCTGGTTTGGCAACACTTTTGGAGCAAGCATGGTCAAAGGCTTTGCCATCACCCTCGCTCTTGGTGTTTTGATTTCGCTATTCTCCGCAATTTACATCACGCGAACACTGCTTGCGACGACCCTCGACAACGTCAAAATCAACAACTACAAACGTTGGTTTGGCATTTAGGAGCACCGTATGAATATTCTCGGTAAACGCTATATCTTCTTCACCGTATCTTTCTTTCTGATTGTTCCCGGGTTAATTCTCCTCTTCATGGGAAAATTACCCCTCTCTATTGATTTCACCGGTGGCAGTCTTCTTGAAGTGACCTTTGAGGGCACGCCTCCCCAACCCTCCGAAGTCCTCGCCCTTTATAAAGAAAGCGGTATCAAAGACCCACAAGTCCAAACCACAGAAACCGGCGGCATCATCATTCGCTCAGAATTCTTAGACACCGTCAAACGCGACAAAGTACTAACCGCCATGAGTGAAAACTTCGGTAAAACCACCGTCCAACGCTTCGACAGTGTCGGACCCAGCATCGGAAAACAAGTCACCTCCCGTGCTGCGATGGCAGTCACTGTTTCATCGCTTTTAGTAGTACTCTTCATCGCGTGGTCATTCCGCGGCGTAAAAGGAGCCTACCGCTACGGCATCTCCGCCGTCCTCGCCATGATTCACGATGTCGCCATCATCTTTAGCATCTCTGCTTGGGGAGGGCTACTCTTTGGTTGGGAAATGGACTCCCTCTTCCTCACCGCGCTCCTCACCGTAATCGGTTTCTCCATGCAAGATTCTATTGTGGTTTTCGACCGCATCCGCGAGAACTCAAGCGCCTTGCGCCGTTTAGATTATGAAGTTCTCGTAAATCATTCCATTGTCCAAACTTTACAACGCTCCATCAACACCCAGTTGATGACAGTAGAATTTTTGCTCCTCGCCCTCGCCTTCTTTGGCGGCATTACTTTACGTCAATTCGTTGTCGTCCTTCTCGTTGGTCTGATGAGCGGAACATACTCATCTATCTTTGTCGCAGCCCCCATCTTAGTCGTCTGGGAAAAGAAAGAATGGCGTAACTGGTTCAAAAAAACCAAAGTAACCGCATAAAGAAAAAATAAAGTAAAATGGCGCATCGAATGATGCGCCATTTTTTGTTTAACACTATTCAAAAAGGAATCTAGGATGAAACCAACAGCTCTCCTGCTTTTAACATTTTCTGTCTTAATCAGCGCATGTGCCACTCCGGCAGAATCCACTGCGGAACCACCCACAATTCAACCTGCTACCGCGCCCCCAACATCTGCCCCGCCCAAAACACCCATCCCCGCCACAGAATCTCTCGCTCCGACCGAAATACCCCCTACTAAAGAGATTTGGCTTCCTCCTCTTGATAGCAGCTTCTCATGGCAACTCGGTAGCGGAGAAGAGATCAATACCTCCTTTGACGTAGATATTTACGACCTCGATGCTTTTGAAACGGAAGCAAGCCTAATTTCACGTCTGCACTCGCAGGGCAAAAAAGCCTTTTGCTACATCTCTGTTGGGAGTTGGGAAGATTGGCGCGAGGACGCGGCAGATTTCCCGTCCGAAATTATCGGCAAAGATTACGAGGGCTGGGAAGGCGAAAAATGGCTCGATATCCGCCAAATCGACCTACTCGCCCCCATCATGCGCGCCCGCCTAGATATGTGTGCCGCAAAAGGTTTCGATGGGATTGAGCCAGATAATATTGACCTCCACTGGGCAGATACGGGATTTGAGATCAGTTACGAAGACCAGCTCGCCTATAATATTTGGCTATCCGAAGAAGCGCACGAGCGCGGGCTCTCGATCGGGCTAAAAAATGATGACGAGCAAGTACTTGATTTGCTCCCCTATTTCGATTGGGCTCTCACCGAAGATTGTTTTATGGGCGAATGGTGCGAGGAAATGCTTCCCTTTATCGAAGCGGGAAAACCTGTTTTTGCGGTTGAATATACCGATGAAATCAACTACGAAGATTTTCTCTCGAATATCTGCCCCCAAGCCAGGGAACTGGGCTTCTACGTCATCCTAAAAAATCGCAATTTAGATGAGTTTAGAGAAATCTGCTCTAGCGAATAAAACTTCCCCCTTCTAGTTTTCGCCACAGATTTCAAAGAATGCAATCTGTAGCGAAAATTAGATTAAGCAGTCACCCCAACTAAATCGTGAATCCATTTACGGGAACGGTAACGGCGCAGAATGATAATCGCCTTAACCGCTTCTTCGCTTAAAACCAAGAGATAAACACCATAAACGGGCAGATGCAGAACAAATCCGCCAATCAACGCCGCGGGAACACCAATTACCCAAATTGAGAAAATCTCCATAAACATCGCAAAACGCGTATCCCCCCCTGCGCGTAAAGCTCCGACAAAGAGAATAAAATTAATAGAGCGCAACCAAAGCGTTAGCGCAAAAATGGTCAATAATTTATATACATTCGAGGCAACTTCATCCGAAACTTCATATAATCCAATTATCGGCATCCGCAAAAACAGGATGCTAATGCCCAAAAAGATCGCTATCAAGATGATGATAATCAAAAATCGGCGACTATATTCAAACGCCAATTCGATCTCATTTTCTCCAATTTTATTACCAATCATAATAGCACAAGCGTTTCCTAATCCTATAAAGAGGACAAAGGCGATTTCCTCGATAGAGGCATTAATTTGCACAGCGGCAACTGCATTTGTGCTGATATGAGCATAAACAGCCATGTAGATCGTAATTCCTATCGACCAGAAAACTTCGTTTACAGCGGCAGGCATAGCTGTTTTTAAAATTTTAGAGAGAAAAACACGATCAAAGCGAAAAAACTGACGTGGATGCGTAGCTAAGGGTGTTTTAAGATAATAGACCAAGAAAATCGTGAAAAGAAATTGTAACCCCCAAGCAAAGGCGGTCGCGATTCCCGCACCGCGTACACCTAACTCGGGAAAAATCCAAATACCAAAAATCAATGCGTAGCCAAGCAGGGACTTAAGAATAAGCGCAACCACACTAATAAGAACGGTCATCTTGACCAGCATAATGCTCCGCAATACCGCGAAATAAGAAGTCACGATTGCCGTAAAAACATAGGATAATCCGACAATCCGCAAGTAGCTGCTCCCCAGCGCAATAACTTCTTGGTCTTTGGTATAAAAACCGAGAACTGTTTCGGGGAAGAGAGTTGCCGCGAGAGAAAATAATATCCCGACCGCGGAGGCAATCGTTACGCTAATTCCCAGCACATTGCGGATATTTTCTATATCCCTTTTCCCCCAGTATTGCGCGGCAAAAATTGCCATCCCACTGGTGATGCCAAAGAGAAAAACAATTAGCAAAAAGAAAACCTGATTTGCCAACCCCAGCGCGGCGATGGAGGTCTCGCCCAATTGCCCGACCATCAACACGTCCACCATATTCACACCGGCGGAAATAAATTGCTGAAAGGCAACTGGAACAGCTAATCCCAGCATAGAGCGGATGAATTTTTTGTCACGAAAAAAAGATAGATTCATATTGACCTAAAAAAGCAGTTTTTGATGAATGTCTCATCAAAAACTGCCTGAAAATTCTTTGAGCAAACACTCAGAGGTTATTCTTCTTCAGGGGCTTCGCTCACGATATAAAGCGGACGCCCCTTTGCTTCATCATAAAGGCGACCAATATACTCACCCA
>JAOZOM010000001.1:53182-57010 GCA_029933275.1 Anaerolineales bacterium
ATATAAAGCGGACGCCCCTTTGCTTCATCATAAAGGCGACCAATATACTCACCCAAAATACCAAGAGAAATCAATTGCACGCCACCGAGAAAAAGAACCGCTATGAGAGTCGTGGCTTGTCCTTCAAAAAATTGAGAGCCTGTCATCCGCAAAACGGCAACAACGGGAATCGCGACAATCGCCAAGCCTGCCGAAGCGAAGCCAAAATAGCTGGCAACTTGTAGCGGAAAATAAGAGAAACCCGTCACCGCATTGAGGGCAAGTTGAAGCATTTTCTTAAAGGGATATTTTGTCTCACCTGCAAAACGAGCGGCACGTTTATATTCCACGCCAACCTGCTTGAAACCAATCCACGAGGACATACCGCGCAAGAAGCGATGTTTTTCTCGCATGGAATTCATCACATCCACGACACGCCGGTCTAGGAGACGGAAGTCACCAGTATCGAGGGGAATTTTGACATCGGTAATCCGATAGATAATGCGATAAAAGAGTGACGCAGAAAATTTCTTAAACCAGCTTTCCCCATCACGCTCCGCGCGTACCGCATAGACAACTTGATAGCCTTCTTCCCATTTATCAATCAAATCGAGAATCACTTCGGGCGGATCTTGGAGGTCGGCATCAATGATGGTGACAGCTTCGCCGCGCGTATAGTCGAGTCCTGCCGTGACGGCAATTTGATGCCCAAAGTTGCGAGCAAAGATGACGGCTCGAATCTGCTCACTATCGGAAGCAAGCGCACGGATACGTTCGGTTGAGCCGTCTGTCGAGCCGTCATCCACAAGGATAAGTTCCCAGGGCTTATTGGTCGTATCCATGACTGCCTTAATCCGCTTGCAAAACTCATCTATGATTTCGATTTCGTTGTAAATTGGGGCAACAATTGAGTAGGTAATTTTGGTCATTTTATTTTTCCTATTAAGGGCTAAACCCCTTACCACGAGAGGTATTTTATATCAAAAGTATAGAAAAAAGATATTTAGATGTTGTTCAGAATTCTTTACGATTTTGTTTAATCCATATAAAAAACTCGATTTTTTAGAGAGCTAAGTGTACTCTAAAAATCGAGTTTTTAATCTCATTTCTAGCTCCGCATTATAATAGTTGCAACACAAAGCATCGTGACTAAAAGAAAATTCCTTACAAAGTCAGGGAGGGCGTTTCTTTCACATCTTCTTCAGGCATAACGCCCGCCATCATCAGCCCAAGTTTTTGCGGGGTCGCTTCGTTGCGCGGCACAATACCCATAATCTCGCCTTCGCAGATTACGGCGATGCGATCAGAGAGTGCCATGACTTCATCGAGGTCTTCGGAGATCATCATAATGGCTGTGCCGCTGCGCCGCTGTTCCAATAATTGTTCGTGGACATATTCGGTTGCGCCAACGTCTAAGCCGCGCGTCGGCTGGGAGGCGATGAGGACGCGCGGGTTACGAGAAATTTCTCTCGCTAAAACCACTTTTTGGATATTGCCACCCGAAAGGCTACCTGCTTTGGTTTCTCGCGAAGGGGTTTTGACACGGAATTTTTCAATCAGTTCGTCACTATGTTTGGCAATTGTTTTCAACATCAAAAAGCCTTTTTCTGCATAAGGGCTTTTATGATGTTCGCGCAAAACCATATTTTCGGCAATTGTAAAATCTTTAATCATCCCATCTCGCATTCTTTCTTCGGGGATATAGGATAGCATCCGCTCGGTGACTTGACCGGGGCGGATATCAGTGACATTTTCACCTTCAAGAAGCACAGTCCCGCCCGTAATCTCGCGTAGACCGGTAACTGCTTCCGCTAGTTCGCGTTGACCGTTCCCTGAGATGCCAGCCAAGCCCAAAATCTCTCCCGAATAAACATTGAGGGAAACCCCGCGTAAAGCTGGTGTGCCCCTGTCGCTTTCACAGGTAACGTTCTCTAGCGTCAGGCGAGCGGGACCGCGCTCAATCTCTTCAAGTTCGCGCGTCATGCTAACTTCACGCCCAACCATCCAATTTGCCAATTCTTCTTTGGTGATGTCGGCGATAATTTTTGTGCCTATTTTTGCCCCGTCCCGCAGAACGGTGACGCGGTCACAGATATTCATAATCTCGTGCAATTTATGCGAGATGAAAATAAGAGCATGACCATCGGCAGCCATTTGGCGCATGATGACGAAGAACTCATCTACTTCTTGAGGGGTGAGAACCGCGGTCGGCTCATCGAGGATGAGGAGAGCGGCTCCACGATAGAGAGCTTTGATAATTTCTACACGCTGTTGCTGTCCCACCGAGAGTTGCCAGATATAGGCATCGGGATCGATTTTTAGCCCGTAAATATCGGCGAGTTCCAAAATCCGTTTGGAGACGCGGTCAAGGTCAGTTAGGAAGCCACGCGAGGAGGGCATCCCCAAAGCAACATTTTCAGCAACAGTGAGGCTTTCTACAAGCATGAAATGTTGGTGGATCATCCCAATCCCATGATTGATGGCATCGGTCGGCGAATCGATGGTGATTTTTTCGCCGTTTAGGAAAATCTCGCCTTCGCTGGGTTTATACATCCCATAGAGAACTTTCATTAAGGTGCTTTTCCCCGCGCCATTTTCGCCCAAAAGCGCGTGGACTTCACCGGAGTGCACGTCAAAATTTACGTTGTCGCTGGCGAGTACACCAGGGAAACGCTTGGTGATTCCACGCATTTCGAGGGTATCGATTCGAGTATGTCCTGAGGGGAGTTTGTTTTTGGTCATAAGTTAGTCTCTCTTCCTTGTAGTGACGACTTTAGTCGTCCACTTTGCGATATGAAAGGACTAAAGTCCTTACTACGAGGGATGTTTTAGCGGTAAATGTTTTTCTTCAAGAAAACGCTCAATAAACAGTCTCGAGTCAAAATTATGTGCGTCTCGGATGTGTCTAATCCAATTTTGTTTTCTCTGAAAAATCAACAAAATTCGATTTGTGAACTTTTCAGAAGAGAAGACCTGACAGGTTTTTAAAACCTGTCAGGTCTAATTGAATTTATTCTACAGGAATGACAATCGAGCCATCAATGATGCCAGCCACAGCCGCATCAGCAAGGGCTTTGACGTCATCGGGTAAGGCATAGTCAGCGTTGTAATCCATCACCAAGCCGCCATTGGCTAGAGTAATTGTGTAGGATTCTCCACCGTAAGTACCTTCTTCAATAAGAGGAATTATCTCATCAAGGACAACGCTCCAGTCGTAAACCTGATTGGCAACGACGATATCAGGAGCGAGGGAGGTCTGGCTGGCTTGCGTGCCGAACCAAAGTGCGCCATTTTCTTCGGCAACACCAACTGCACCGACAACCATTTGGGCGGTTCCAGTGAGCACATCTGCGCCTGCGGCGACATGAGTGTTAGCAGCTTCAGAAGCCAAGGCAACATCGGAGAAGGAGCCAATCCAGTTGACATTGACTGTTACATCAGGATTGGTGGCTTCTGCACCAGCAACAAAACCCTTAACATAAAGGGAAGCATCACCGGCTTCGATGGGTCCTACAACGCCGATTACGCCACTTTCTGAAAGGCTGGCAGCAATCACACCGTTGACATAACCACCCTCTTGGGAGTTGGCTTCATACGCGAAGACGTTGGTGATGCCTTCGTCTGAGAAAGTGTTGAGGGTTGTACCCCAAGCAAAGCTGGTTTCGGGGAAATCGGGGGCAATTTCTTGCAGGGATGAGCCGTATTGTGAGCCATGCGCAATCACGAGGTCATACCCTTCGCTTGCGTAATCGCGGATCGCGGCGGCGGCATCATCTACAACGAACATACCTTCGGAGTAAACGATTTCCATTGCAGATTCGCCGCCCATTTCTTTTTGGACAGCAAGCA
>JAOZOM010000101.1:0-3466 GCA_029933275.1 Anaerolineales bacterium
ATTTTTCTAAAGTGGCAAAAGTGAATGGGGGGCGTAATGAAGATTAAAGAAAAATGTCCCATCCAATTTGGATGGGACATTTGCTTTCTAAACCTTGTTCAGATATAGGATCGGTACTTTAGGGAGCAAGAGACCAAGGAGCGGCGGTTTCAATTTCACCGGTTTCCATGCGTTGCTCATAAATGGCGGTGGCGAGATTTAGCTTCTGCTGGAGTTGGAAGAAACCATGCCAGTGTGCCCAGTCTGGTGCGCCCATCATTGCGCCTTGTCGAGCGCGGCGACCATCGTGGTGCCAGATATGATAGTGAAGAATCATAAAGCCGTCTTCCCAGGGGTTGTCTTTCAACAAACCAGCTTCGGCTAACTCGACTCGCATCGCTTCGACAGGTGTCCAATACTCTTCGTTATAGAGTTGTACAGCTTTATCACCACTTTCAAAGTATTTATCTGTGTGGTAGGTGGTGTGACATTCGCCGCAGACCTGTTTCATTTCTGCTCGACCAGCATCACCATCACCAGCAAACATTTCCATTGGGTCATCTTCGGTGCGAACTTTAGAAGTCTTTGCCCAAAGATTCCAGTAGAGACGTTGGGTTACGTTGTGGGTCGGTTCAAGATCGCCGATTCCGCTCATATGACAAGTGGCGCAGGTAGGTGCTCGGTAATCGCCGGGTTCCCATTCGCCAGAGGGGCTGTCCCAAGTCCACTCATCGCCTTCTGCGGCAAAGATTTGACCGTGTTTGGTGTTTTCGTAGATTTCCATATCGGGATGGTCAGGACCAAGGTGGCATCCACCACAGGCTTCCGGTTTGCGAGCTTCTGCTATATCGAATTTGTGACGGCTGTGGCAAACGGTACAGTTGCCAACTTCGCCGGTGGGGTAAATATTACCAATACCAGCAGAGGGGTAAGTTTCAGAAAGGGGGTGACCGGTTTCATCTACTTCTATGGTAGCACCGTGACATTGTGTGCATCCGGTTTCGGCAGAAGCACCGCTGAATTCTTCGCTATCGCGACCTTCATGGTGGTGGATCAAAGCCTGCATGGAATCTTTCGCTTCAACTTGCAAGCCAGCGCGCTGATGCCCACTCTGATGGAATTCCGTAACTTCATCTTCATGGCATTCGCCACAAGTGGCGGGAGGCACGAGCATCGAAACGGCAATTGTTAAGTCTTCATGACCCTCAACACCTTGCAGAGCCATAGGGGAGTCGGCATCAACTTCGTGGCAGTCTATACATGAAACACCTTCGTCAGCATGACGACTATTGTCCCAATCAGAGACAATACCGTGTGTTTCTGTCGCATGACATTCAACACAAGTGCGAGCCTCGTCTGTAAGAGCTTTAACTTGATACCCACCGTCATCCGCATCAACGGGAGCTGCTGATTGCCCGCCACACGAAGTGAGTGCTAAGCTAAAAAGCATTACAGCAAGGATAATTACGAACAGTTTTGCATTTTTCATTATTTACCTCTTTTCGATAGATTGTCTTGAATAAACGAAGATTTACTCGTCGAAATGATATTTGTATTTATTTTCAAGAAGGTATTTATTGAGATTTCTATGACCAATATTCGAGTGGCAATCAACACACTGGGAATCGATTGCTCCGCTAAAATAATTATCGTGAAAATGCTTATCCGCGGTAGCCGCTTCTAGGTTTCGATGACAGGTCAAACATCCGCTATCATAAACATATTCATTATGATCTGCGCGTTTTGCTTGCCAATCAAGTGTTGATTCGTCTCGTGTCAACGTTACCCAAGCATCGTGCGTGCCGGATTGTGCTTTCCCTACGAAGTGGAGAAAGACGTTTTCGTGCGAGACATGACAGTCAGTGCAGGCTGCCATAATGCCGCGAGGATTATTTCCACCGTGAATCGAATCATGGTAAGAATCGACCATGGGTTCCATCGTGTGACATACCCCACAGAAGTCAGCATGAGAGGAAATCTCAATGCCTGTTTCGACTGTCATCCAAGAGATGATGATCAGCAGAGCCAATGCTCCAATGCCTCCAATCCAGTAAGTCGTTTTTTTGCCTTTTTTCATTGTCACCTCAACTTTCTTGTTTTTCTTAAAAAATGAATTGTGTTAGTGTATTAGAATACTGCGTGGTGAATTTTGAGTTGATGATTAAAAATTGATGAGAGAAAATTAATCTTATTCTAACACAGTGTAATAGAATAAAGAAGATAAACGCTGTAGTAATTTCTGCTTTATTTTAATTTTTCGCTTTAGATTGGCTAAACAGATATCGGTTTTTCGGCTACAATTTAGGGGGAGCAACTTCTTTATCTGGTAGAATTTGTGACTTGAACGAAAGCAGGTTAAAAACGCGCTCTGTCGCTCATTTCAATTTCCAATATGACCCATATCCTTTAATAATGTGAGTAGTGACACCTTACGAATGTATAGAATTGTCTTATGATAGAACGGTGTTTCATATCTGAACTTGTTAAACTTTCGAGGAAATAATGCTCTTTGAATATGTTGCCATTGCAGTTTTAGTTGTCCTTGTAACAGTGGTGGGGATTCTCGCGATTTCGATGGGCGCCATTTTTGGTCCCAAGAAAGAAACTGAGCGAAAATCAATGCCTTATGAATCGGGAATGGTCCCTATCGGTCCAGGCACGCGGCGAATGCCAGTGCGTTTTTATTTAATCGCTGTGCTTTTCATCCTTTTTGATATCGAAGTCATTTTCTTTTTGCCTTGGGCGGTTGTTTTCCGCAAGCTGGGGCTCTTTGGGTTAATGGAGATGGTCGTCTTTATAAGCATTTTGCTGGTGGGATATATTTATGCTTGGAAGAAAGGAGCCTTTGAATGGGAGTAGAAGAAAAAGGGCGAACGGGCTTAGAAAAGAAAATGGGCGAGATGGGAATGGTGACAACCACGCTCGAAGAAGCGGTGAATTGGGGACGCACCCGTTCGATGTGGCCCATGCTTTTCGGTTTGGCTTGTTGCGCGATTGAGATGATGGCAGCCCAAGCTGCACATTATGATATGAGCCGCTTCGGGATGGAGCTAATGCGTCCAAGTCCTCGCCAAGCTGATTTGATGATTGTTGCTGGACGTGTCAGCCGAAAAATGGCTCCCGTCTTGCGGCATCTTTATGATCAAATGGCGGAGCCAAAATGGGTAATCGCAATGGGCGATTGTGCTTCTTGCGGCGGTGTCTTTAATAATTATGCGGTTGTGCAGGGGGTAGATGAAATTGTCCCCGTTGATATTTATGTCGCTGGTTGTCCGCCACGCCCCGAAGCGTTGATTAATGGCATTATGGCTCTCTACGATAAAGTTAATAATCAAAAAGTCGCAGATTGGACTTAATTTGTTAGGAAAATTTCATAACCGATGAATAAAAAACTTCAACCGATAGTCCAGGCTTTAGAAAAAGAGTTTGGCGCAGAAGTGAGCGATGTTTTCGGAGAAACCCAAGCGGTGATTCCTGTTGAAAATAT
>JAOZOM010000101.1:3566-6426 GCA_029933275.1 Anaerolineales bacterium
TATGAAGAGCCGCAATTTAGCTTTAATTTTGACGAAATTGACCTCAGCAAACCGAAAGGGGAGTTGGCATTATGAGCACATCTTACCCCCTTCCCGAAGTCACTTTAGATGAAATCAAGCATCTCGTTTCTCAACGTGCGCTAGATGGAGAAACTGTTCTCCTTAATATGGGACCTCAGCACCCCAGCACGCACGGTGTTTTACGTCTGCTTCTTGAGTTGGATGGTGAAACCATCGTACGTTGCGTTCCCGAAATCGGGTTTTTGCATACTGGTATCGAGAAAAATATGGAAGCCAAAACCTATCTTAAAGCTGAGGTGATGACCGATCGTTTGGATTATCTGAACACGGTTGGCAACAATTTGGCTTATTGTATTGCTGTTGAGAAAATGACGGGATTGGAAGTGCCGCCTCGCGCGCAAGCCATCCGCGTGATTCTGGCAGAGTTACAGCGTCTTGCCTCGCACTTGGTTTGGCTAGGGACCTCAGCTTTGGATGTGGCAGCGATGTCCGTTTTCCTCTACGCCTTCCGCGAGCGCGAAGATATTCTTGATATCCTCGAGATGGTCTCCGGTCAACGAATGATGACCACCTTCATCCGCCCCGGCGGACTTTGGCAAGATGTTCCCGTTGAATTTGAAGAAACGGTTCGCAAAAACATCTTGGGCGTTTTCCCTAGACGGATTGATGAATACGAAGCCCTGCTGACCAAAAATCCGCTTTTTCTCGACAGAACGATGGGAATTGGCAAAATCTCGGCAGAAGAAGCTCTGCAATGGGGCATGACAGGCGCAAGTCTGCGAGCCTCTGGTCCCGATTGGGATTTACGCAAAAAGAAACCCTACTCCGGCTACGAACAATACGACTTTGAAGTTCCCACCGCAACCGAAGGGGATGTTTACGCTCGGTATTTGGTTCGTATCCGAGAAATGCGCCAATCCTTGAAGATTATTGAGCAGGCATTGAACTCTATGCCGCTCGGACCTGTCAAGAGTAACGACCATAAATTTATCCCGCCGCCACGTTCTGAGATTGGCACAAGCATAGAATCGCTCATCCATCATTTCAAATTGTGGACAGAAGGTTTTGCAGTGCCAAAAGGGTCTATTTACAGCGCAGTTGAATCCCCGCGTGGCGAGTTGGGCGTTTTCATTGAAAGTGACGGTAGTTCAAAGCCTTATCGCGTTCACTGGCGCACGCCTTCCTATAATAACTTGGAAGCCTTGCCTGTGATATCCGAAGGTCTTTTGATTGCCGATTTAGTCGCAGTTATTGGTAGTATTGATATTGTTTTGGGAGATGTGGATCGATGAGCCTAGCTGAAAAATATCCACAAGAAATTGAAAAGATTCTGGCAAAATATCCGCCGGAGCATAAACGTTCGGCTGTGATGGCATTGCTCTATATGGCACAACGTGAAGAAGGCTACGTCAGCAAAGCAGACAAAGCCGATATTGCCAAAATTTTAGATATGACCACCACTGAAGTTTCCTCTATCGTTGGTTTTTATAGTCTTTTCCATGATGAGAAAGCCGGACAGTATCGTATTCAGGTCTGCACCGACATCGGTTGTGCCCTGCGCGGTGCGGAGCAATATCTCACCGAATTATGCGAAAAGTTGGACGTAAAACCCGGCGAAACCACCGCAGATGGTTTAATCACCATCGAAGAGGTCAAATGTCTCGCCGCCTGCGATAAAGCTCCCATGTTCCAAGTGCAAAGTGGTAAGGGAATTGAATATCACGAGAAGATGACAGTTGAGACGACTTTAGATTTAATTGCTGAGCTTCGCAAAGATGCGCAGGAGGCAAAATAATGGAATATATGCTTCTTCGTCATCGTGATATTCCTAATTTGAACCAAATTGATGTTTTCTTAAAAGAAGACGGTTTTGAAGGCTTGAAGAAAGCTCTCAAGATGGAAACGGGGGATGTGACCAACGAAGTCAAAGCAGCTGGGCTACGCGGTCGCGGCGGTGCGGGTTTCCCCGCTGGCGTGAAATGGTCATTCATGGATAATAATAATTGGCCCCATTATGTTGTCGCCAACGCCGACGAATCAGAACCTGGCACTTTCAAAGATCGTGAGATCATGGAGAGTAACCCCTTCCAATTCCTCGAAGGTCTTGCAATAGCCTCCTATGCCGTTGGCGCAAATGTGGCTTATATCTACTTGCGGGGTGAATTCTGGGAAGTTGCCCATTTCCTCGATGAAAAAATCGAAGAAATGGAAAAAGCAGGCTTCTTGGGCGAGAAAATTCAAGGCACAGATTATTCCCTGAAAATTTATACTCATCTTGGCGCAGGCGCGTATATCTGCGGTGAAGAGACGGCATTGCTTGAGTCTATCGAGGGCAAACGTGGACAACCTCGTGTGCGTCCGCCTTTCCCGCCTTCAAAGGGTTTGTATCAGAAACCGACCGTTGTGAATAATGTCGAGACTTTGAGCGGAGTTCCTTTTATTATCAAAAACGGTGTAGAAGCGTATCGCAAATTTGGCACCGAGAAAAGCCCCGGCACAAAGATTTTCTCCCTTTCGGGAAATGTCAATAATCCGGGCAATTATGAGCTTCCGCTGGGAACAACCTTCCGTGAACTGATTTTCACGCACGGTGGCGGTATTCCTGATGGGAAATCCATCAAGGCGATTATGCCCGCGGGTGCGTCTTCTTCGATGATCGTTGCCAGTGATGAGGCGCTCGATACGCCAATGGACTACGAGCATGTTCAGGATGTGGGCGGTTCGCTCGGCTCTGCATCCGTCATTGTGGTAGATGATTCGGTATCCCTCGACTGGCTGATTACAAAAACGATGTCTTTCTTCGCCCATGAATCTTGCGGTAAATGTACGCCCTGCCGTG
>JAOZOM010000383.1 GCA_029933275.1 Anaerolineales bacterium
GCTATTTTATGGCCCGAAAGTGAAAGGAAAACCACCGATAACCTCAAAAAGCCGTGCACTTTATTTAATTACGCCATGTACAAACACAACTATAGACAGCTTGAGTTCGAAGATTTCGTTTTGCCGTTTAGCGGCGGACTTCGCAGCGACAATCGTTGGGTAAAAATAGCCAAATTTATCCCCTGGGCCGAATTTGAATCACTTTATTCCAAATCGCTTTCCGGTTCCCACATGGGCTCACCTGCTCTGTCGGTTCGCATCGCCATTGGCGCATTGATCATTAAAGAGCGCCTTGGAACCAGTGATGAAGAAACCGTAGAGCAAATCCGGGAAAATCCTTATCTGCAATACTTTCTTGGCTTCAAGGCCTACAAGGACAAAGCGCCATTTCATCCGACAATGTTTGTTCACTTTCGCAAACGAATAGGTAAAAAAAGACTTGCCGAGATTAATGAAGTAATAGTGCAAAAGGCGCTTGCCGAAGCCATGAAATCATCGGAGAAAAAACCTCCTGATGATAAAAATGATGACCCTGGATCACCAGCGCCCAGCAACAAAGGCAAGCTGCTTGTCGATGCCACCTGTACACCTGCTGACATTACTTTTCCAACGGACTTGAAAATTTTAAACACAGCCAGAGAAAAGAGTGAAGAAGTTATCGACATTTTACACCGCCCGTTGAGAGGCAAACAAAACAAGCCGCGCACTTATCGGAAAAGGGCTCGCAAAGAATTTCTTTCGGTTGCCAAAAGTAAAAAGTTATCAAAGAGTAAAAGGCGCAAGGCCATCCGCAAGCAACTGGGTTATCTAAGGCGCAACCTAAAAACGATAGAGAAACAATCCAGCCAAACTTCACTGGCATCACTGAGCCGCAAGCAGTACAAGAACCTGTTAGTCATTCATGAAGCTTATCGACAACAAAAATGGATGTTCGACCATCACGAGAGCAGAATTGCCGATAGGATTGTCAGTATATCACAGCCGCATGTCAGACCGATCAAACGCGGCAAGGCAAGAGCTGCGACCGAGTTTGGGGCGAAGATATCTGCAAGTCTTGTCGACGGGTTCGCCTTTGTCGAGCGCATCAGTTGGGATGCCTACAACGAGGCTGGTGACCTGGAAGAGCAAATTGAGTCATATCATAACCGTTTTGGGTTTTACCCGGAATCGGTGCACGCAGATAAAATTTACCGCAACCGGGATAACCGAAAGTTTTGCAAAAAGCACGCTATTCGCCTTTCAGGACCCGCGCTGGGAAGGCCGCCCAAACAAATCGACAGCCAACTGAAAATACAAGCACGCCAAGATGAGTTGGATCGTATCCCGATCGAAGGTAAGTTTGGCCAGGCCAAACGCCGTTTCAGTTTATCAAAGATCATGTGCAAACTGGCTCAAACCTCAGAGGCAGCTATCACGGTGACTTTCATCGTACTAAATATCGAAAGATGGCTGAAGGCCATTCTTTTTTGTCTTTTTTTCCGTCGCGAATCTGAGGGACTTATCGATTTTTGGTTGCAGTATGTCGCTTCTAAACTGCTTGCGACTCCAGACGGATGCGTTTGCCAGCCGTCAGAATCGGTTATGCCCTGAATTTTACCAGATCTACGACTTTTTCAGGAAACTCTAATTA
>JAOZOM010000384.1 GCA_029933275.1 Anaerolineales bacterium
CGGTCGGCGAGGAAGAGGGCTTCGCTGATTGAGTGCGTGACCATGATGACGGTTTTTTGGCGCGCTTGCCAAATCCGAAGCAGTTCTGTGCCCATCCGCTCACGGGTGAGGGCATCTAAAGAGGCAAAAGGCTCATCTAACAGAAGAATGTCTGGATCGTGAATCAGGCTGCGGGCAATCGCGACGCGGTGCGCCATCCCGCCGGAAAGGTCGCGAGGGTAATTCTCCTCGAATCCGACCAAGCCGACCAAATCAATCAAATCCCGCGCTTGATTGTGCGCTTCTTCGGAATCAATTCCATCCAATTCTAAAGGCAGGATGATATTTTCTAAGACATTCCGCCAGGGCATTAAATTTGATTCTTGAAAAACCATCCCGAAGCGGGGCGTGCCTTTAGCGAAAGTAACTTTTCCGCGAGTGGGGTTTAAGAGACCGCCTAAAACGCGTAATAAGGTACTTTTTCCACAACCCGAAGGACCGACAACGCAGAGAAATTCTTGCGAGCAAACCTCAAAGGAGATATTTTTGACCGCGTGGAGACCGCCGTTATTGTCGGGGAAAATCATATCCATTTTTTGGACGGTGAGGATAGACGAGAGATTCATAGGTTTGGTATCTTTCTTAGTAAAACGTATTCCGTATTACGCAAAAATTACGCAATACGGAATATGCAATATCTTTCTTAAGGTAAGTACTCGTTGCTATATGCGGCGTTGATGTCGATTTTTTCGGGGATTAACCCCATCTCAAAGAGAAGTTCGTTCATATTCTCCCACGCTTGCGGATTGGAGTAGCCGAAATTTTCGGTTTGCCAAAATTCGATGGAGGTTGCCAGAATTTCTTTTTGAACGGCTTCATCAGCTTCACCTAAATTTTCTATATATTTTTTACTAATTTCGTAGGCTTCATCGGGGTTTTGGGCAGCGTAGTCTAAGCCATGCAAAAATGCGGCAACCATCGCACGCACCATCTCAGGATTTTCTGCAATCAATTTTTCGTTGGTTATTAATCCATTCGATGCCAAATTGACATAATCGGCAACCCGAATTTCGTTGATATTGTAACCCTGCGCTGCTAATTGAACCGGCTCGTTGGTAGAATAGCCAACAATAGCGTCTTCTTGGTCGGTTGCCAAAGCCTCAACTTGGTTATATCCAATCGCATCAAGGCTTAGGTCGCTTTCGGATAAACCGTTGGCATGGAGCAAAGCAACAAAACCAATATAATTTGCACCGAAGAGACCGGGTAAGCCAATTTTCTTTCCCGCTAAATCAGCGGGACTTTTAATGCCCGTTTCGACTTTTGAGACGATAGAGATAGGGTAATCCTCGTACCACGCGGCGACATAGACAATCGGTAGTCCCTGAGCGCGCGCCAGCGGAACTTGTTCACCGGAAACAACGGCAAAAGGAAGCGTCCCTGCGCCGACTAGCGCAACCCCATCTGTCTCGAAACTATAATCAAATTCAATTTCGATGCCCGCTTCGGCAAAGTATCCCTTTTCTACGGCGACATAACAGGGCGCATATTGGATATTGGGAATATAACCCATCGGCAAACGGATATGTTCCAGTTCTGTGGGTGCGGGGGCAGAAGCCACACTTCCACAAGCCGTTAGAAGTAAGC
>JAOZOM010000385.1 GCA_029933275.1 Anaerolineales bacterium
AAACCGTCATCATGGTCACGCACTCAATCAGCGAAGCCCTCTTCCTCGCCGACCGTGTCCTCGTCTTGACGCAACGCCCCGGTAGCTTGAAATTGGATATGGAAGTGAGTCTCCCCCGTCCTCGCACGGAGGAAATGCGCTACACTGCAAAATTTGGAGAAATGGCAAGGAGGTTGAAAGAGGCGATAGAGTGAAGTTGCAGGTTTAAGGTTGCAAATCTCGTAGTAAGGATTTCAGTTCTTACTACGAGATTTTTTTGAATTGCGGCTATCTTTCATCCACGCGGATAAAAGCATAGACGGCTAAAAGCCCTGCTCCCAAGACGGCAAGGGAGATTCCGATTCCGAAATGGTCAGCAAGGAAACCTAAGCTGGGGGCAAAAATCGCGGTCAGGATGGTGGTGAGTTGGGCTTCGGCTGAAAGTCCCGATGCCATAACGCGACTTTCGATTTGGTCGCTGATATATGCCACGTCCATTGGGCGGCGAAGACTGCGGAGGGCGTAAAAGGCTAAAAAGGTGATGATAGAGAGAATGATGAGATTTGTCCCTGCAGCGAAACCGGCGAGAAAGAGTAAAACCGCGCCAAGCAAAAATGTGACGTTGATGGCGCGTCCCAAACTGCTGAATTTCTCGCTAAAATTCGCCGCACTACGGGATGCATAACTGGTGAAGAGATAAATCACAAAGTAGACCGCACCAATCATCACCGCACCGCGCTGAACTTCACTGGCAAGTAACAAAAATGGCAACGCAAGAGCGAAACTCTCTAAAATCGGTTGGAGATAATCTTTGGTCGCTTTAAAAGAGCCGCCGGAAAAGGAACTGTTCAAAAGGGCGCGCAAAGCAAGCGGATTAGTGAATATCCTGCCGAAGTCGCGGAGGGTGCTTTTTGTCTGGGTCCAAATGTCTTTAAACGGAATATGCTTGAGATCGCCATCCAACGCTTTGGGGTACGAGAGCAAGTTGAATAAATCCAATGTATAAGGAAGCATGGAAGCCAAAAACATGATGCGATAACTTCCCGTATAAAAAACCAGCGATGCTGCAATGAGAGCATTAATCGCCGAGCCGAATTGCGAAACAGAGCGCGTTCTGCCGTAATAGGACACTTTTTCGTCTTCCCTGCCGCTAATTTTGAGATGTTCCAAAATAAGAGCCTTATGCGTACCGGAGCGGAAGGCTTCGCCGAAGGCAAAAAGAAGCATGGCGAGGGCGTAGAGGGCAAAATCGGTGCAAATATAAAAAATGCCGAAGGAAATTAGATAGGCGATAAAAGCCATCACCATCGATTTGCGCCGACCAAAGGCATCCGCAAATACGCCGGTTGGGATTTCGAGAAGGTTAGTTGCCACATCGCGAATGGAGTAGAGAAAACCGATTTGCAAAAAGCTCAGCCCTGCTTCGCGGAAGATGAGAATGATGAAGGGGTCGAAAAAGCGGAGATTCTTGAGAAATCCGTAGGCGGCGAAGCGGGGGAACATGCGGTCTTTTTTTTTGCTCATTTTTCAGTCTTTTTGTCGTGTCTTTTCAAGCTTTCGGGGAGCCCCCATCAACTCAATAAATACGCCGCGATCCACTGTGCGGTAGCCACTAACGCCTCAGTATGCGTGCGTTCGTAATTATG
>JAOZOM010000386.1 GCA_029933275.1 Anaerolineales bacterium
GGGACACCAAAATCGAGTTTGTGAACGGTAATCACTTTTTGGACGCATTTGGCAATTAATGATGCCGCACCGCCAATTGCATGGAAGTAGACCGCTGGCACTTCTTCGCAACCTTTCAGCGTTTTTTCTGCCATCCCGCCTTTGCCGATGACACCTTTTAAGTTGAAATGTTCCATCACGAGAGCCTGATAAGGCTCTTCGCGAATCGAGGTCGTTGGACCCGCTGCAACAAATTTATAATCGCCTGTATCCACGCCAGCAACAACAGGACCACAATGGTAGATAATTCCGCCATCTAAAATCGGCTTAATTGCCTCGTAAACCGCTAAATCGTCTTCGGTTGGCTCAGTTGTTTTGGCAATAAAAGTATCGTTAATCCATTTATGGACAGCATCGCGTCCGGTCATCATCACGCCAGAGAGCAAAACCGTCTCGCCGACTTTTAGAGAGCGAATTTCTTCATCACTGATAGGGAGTGTTAATTTTTTCATTATTTTTTCTCCAGTTTCGTCACGAAGGCACGAAGTTTACTAAGGTTTTCTTTGTAATTACAAAGAAAAAACTGTATTCTCTGTGTCTCTGTGGTGAATAACTAATCGTAGCTCACCTCGTTGCCGTTTACCGTCATCTTTCGTCTGCGGTACGCCCAGCACATGTACGAGACCGAAACAAAATAGCAGGCAGGCACACGGTGCAACCCCTTGATTTTTGTATCCAGCACAGTGGTTTTGCCGCCAAACCCCATCGGTCCGATGCCCATTTGGTTTGTCTCTTCAGTAAGCTGTTTTTCTAACGCTTCCAATTCGGGATCAGGATTCTTTTCGCCGATTTTAGTGAGCAAGACTTCTTTGGATGCCAAATAGGACGAGCCGCGATCTCCGCCAATAGCGACCCCTAAAATACCAGGAGCGCATCCTTTGCCTTGTGCTTGATGAACCGCATCCAGAACGACCTTGCGGACGCCTGCGAGGTCCCGCCCGGCGTGCATCGCGACATTGGGCAGTTTATACTGTGCGCCCACATTTTCGCATCCACCACCTTTGAGCATCAATTCAATGGTCAGGGGGAGATTTTCGTCCACTTCTTCGAGATGGATGGTCGGATAATGCTCATCGCCCGTATTATTGCCAGTATTTTTGCCTGTGACCGCATTCACCGAGTTCGGGCGCAGATAAGTTTTCTTCGTTGCCGCCACTACGGCATCCTGAATCATCTTTTTGAGTTTACGGGTACTCATCCCTTCGGGGTAGTGGACGTAAAAGAGGGGCGTACCTGTATCTTGGCAAATCGGAGTTGAGTTCTTCCTCGCCAAATCTACATTTTTTAAAATGGTATCAAGCGCACCCTGCGCGGCGGAGCCGGGTTCTTCATCCGCATAAGAGGCGCGCAACTTGGCTTCCACATCCGCCGGTAAATCGGTAGATGTCCGCCGAATCAGTTCGAGAATTTCTTGGGTCAGGTCTTGCATTGGGACCTCCAAATTGAGAAATAAAAGATAACTTTATCATACTCCAAAAAAGCGGGGTTGCGAGTGACGAAGCGCGTGTCTGGCGGGGAGGAGTGTCAGTTTGTGGATATAATTAAATTCGCTATAATGTCTTCATTTTTCCAATTAAGCCTTTAT
>JAOZOM010000387.1 GCA_029933275.1 Anaerolineales bacterium
TATTTAACTCTCTTCTAAATAAATTTCTCGTTCAGGGATGTGTGCCAAATAAGGGTTGGGAGGCGTGCGCTCGTCAATGGGTACATAAAATCCGCCATGAGTTGCTGACCAAAATCGAAAAACCTCATCCTTTTGAAAATGAGCGTGCGCTTCTCTGAGTGCCAATTTTTGCGTTGCCTGTTTCAGTATAGCGAGGTCACGGGCTAATAACCCCACCACAATCACCGTCCAAACCGCGATAATCCCCACATATATTTTATTGGCTTTCTTTTGTGGTTTTCACGAGAACGAGCGTTAGTATTCTCTTCTACCCCCTCAACTTTAGCAACGCACCGACGCAGTTCCTCTAATTCCCTTAGAAATTCTTCTTTGGTTTTCTCGAAGTCATCCATTCCGTGTACCTCATAAGCAATAAGCTCGAACACTATTTACCATATTTAGTACGCCCAACGCAACCTTCTTTACCGTCTTCTACATTATACAAGCTTAACCTACATTTTAAGAAAAAAACGAGATGCTTTATATCCATCATAGCATCTCGTTTTGAATAACGGTGAATTTGCAATATATTTATTACATTACTTCAAGCAACCCAATCCCCTTCTTAATCCTCTCCATCACCTTCTCACGCCCGATAATCTCCATCGTCTCAAAAATCGGCGGGCTGACCTTTTGAGCGGTCAAAGCATCGCGCAAAAAGCCAAAAACATTCCCCACTTTCGTATCCATTTTCTTCGCCAAATCTCTAAAAGGCTGATTGGCAGTCTCCATACTGAAATCGGGCAACTCCGCGACCAATTTCTCAATCTCGCGCGCCAAAGCCAAAGCCGATTCTGTGTCCATCTTTTTGCCAATTAAGGATTCCGCCTCAGGGTAAACATCTTCCTTGAAGAAAAATCCGCCCATTGCGGGAGCTTCGGTCAATTTTTTCATTCTGACTTGCAACAAACTGGCTACACGCAAGAGTTTTTCTTCATCGCTGACATCATAGCCTTCTTTTTCAAAGAAAGGCTTCATCCGCGCCGCTAAATCTTCCACATCCAATTTGCGGATATAAACGCCGTTAAAATGGTCGAGTTTCGTAAAATTTAACGCGGCGGGCGCAGGGCTGAGTTTTTCCACGCTAAATTTCTCAATCAACTCGTCCATCGTGAATTCTTCGGTCTTGTCGTCATAACTCCAGCCAATCAACGCCGCCCAATTCACCACCGCTTCGGGCAAATAACCCATCTCGGCAAAATCGGTCAAGAAAATCGGGTAGCCAGCCTCCTTCAACGCCTCGCTATCCCGTTTGCTCATCTTCCCCTTCCCGTCCGGTTTCAGGAAAATGGAGGGGTGAATCCAAATCGGTTGCTCCCAGCCGAATGCTGAGTACAAATGCCCGTGAAGCGGAAAAGTCGGCAACCACTCGGAGGTGCGAATGGCGTGCGTAATCCCCATCAGATGGTCGTCAATCACCACCGCGAGGTGATAAACGGGCAATCCGTCCGATTTGACCAGAATCGTATCGTCCAAAGTGCTGTTGGATACCGTGATCTCGCCGCGGATCGCGTCCGTGACGGTAATCTCTCCCTCACGCGGCATCTTAAAGCGGATGACATGCGGCGCACCGCTCTTGACC
>JAOZOM010000102.1 GCA_029933275.1 Anaerolineales bacterium
CTCAACGGCAGACTGACCCTGCTTGACAGCCTCACTCTTACCGCCAACGGCAGCCTCAATGTCGATGAGAACGGGCTGTACGGAATCATTGACCTGAGCACCGACGGCATGGCCGCCTTGAACGGCAGCGGCTTTAAGCTGGCCGGCAATTTCTACCTGCTGGTCAATACCACCGGCAGCAGACAGGATGGCTTTACTCTGCCGGACGGCACGGAAGTCGTTCTTGATCTCGGGGTGCAAATTTTCGTCAACGGCGAACTTTCCATCCTTGACCCGCAGAACTCAAACCTGGAATGGATGAACCTGGATGGCCTTTTCTATCTTGATCTCAGCGGGGACAAGCTGCGCATTTTTGCCGATGCCGAGGTGGGCATTTTTGCCGAGGGCGGGGCGGATGGCCTGCTCACCGGCCATGCAACCGGCATGCTGGTTTACGACAGCGAAGGCAGTGACCAGGGCCTGGCCACCATGCTCACCCTTAATGCCGCCACGGACGCTATTAACTCAGGCACAACCCATGACAGCCTGAGTACCCTGAATATTCCGAATTTCTCCTATGAAGGCCAGGTTCAACTGATGCTCAACACCACTGGTGTTGAACAGACCATCCAGATTCCCAACCTGTTTCTGCCCCGGCTGGCCGCCGGTCAGGCAACCGAGGTCACCATCTTTGCCGCCAGGCCCAACCTGGAAGGCAACACCCCGGAACAATCCGCTGAGCCAGGCCCTTACATTGCCGCCAGGATTGCCGGAACCATTACCCTGACCGACCCTGCTGACAGCAGCAACACTTTGACCCTGGAAGGCTTTTTTGCCGTTGACAGCTTTGACGGGGGCTTGCGTCTCACCGGGCTGGGCAGCGCCGTTGACCCGGTTTTGGGAGCGCTGAACGGCATGATTGATTTCACCATCTATGATGATACGACAACGGATCCCGGCATTGTTGGCCGGGCGGCCCTGAGCCTGGCGGAGGATGGCGCTGTCCCCGGGATTGAAATGGCGGGAGCCGTGTTGTTTGAGATCAATACCTGCTCCAACAGCAAGACCGTGAACACCTTTACCTTTGACCTTGACGCCAATGGTGAACTGCTGCGCGACGGCAACGGGAAACCCCTGGTGGGCGACGTGAGTGTTGCCCCTGGTTTCAGCCTCGGCCTGCAGGGTACGGTGAGTTTTGGAGACCATGCCACCATGACCGGTGAATTTACCTTTGTCCGGAACGGCAGCCAGGTCACCATGCATGCCGCAGCCATGCTCACCCTGAACGGACTGGGCGATTTTGATGTGGACGGCGACTTCACCGTCACCAACGCCGGCATGGCCGCGGAGCTCGATCTGACGGCACCTGGCACCATCGGCACGGACATCGGCCTTTCCTTCACTGATACGACTTTCACCCTGGCCGTCAACACCAGCAATGCCACTATTAACAACATCGCCCCGGGACTGCGCCTGGGTTATAACGGAACAATGACCTTCTCCGGATTCGCTTCAGCCAGCGGCACCATTGATTTTACCGCCAACGGCAATGGATACGCCGTTGATATTAACATGCTGGCCGCCATTGCCGGGCTGGAAGTCCCCATTGTCGGCTCCGGCGGGGTCTATCTGGGCACTGACCCGGCCCTGGTGCTGAAACTGCCGGTAGAACTTAACAACCTGAACCTGGGCGGGGCAGTTACCGGTGACGGCAGCGGGCAGCTTTTGTTGAACACCGGCAATGCCGAGCATCTTGATGTCCCGGCCACCTCATTTACCCTGGCGCTCAATGGTACGCTGACAGCCTTGAATGCCATCGAACTATCCGGTGATTTTACCCTGGCGGTGGCCAATGATGACGGAGAGATCGATTTCTCCACCTCTGCCGCGTTTCTGGGCTATGAAGCTCTCCAGGCCGCGGGAACCATTGACCTGGATGGTCTTTTTGCCATCACGGTTCAGGGCGGCTTCAAACTCGGCAATGATACGCTGGGTGCTGCGGCCTCTCTGGCATTCTCCACTTCCCTCAATGAAACCACCTTTACGCTTAACGGCAGCGGCACGGCCTCCGCCACCATGGGCGGCTATGATATTGCCAGCGCCACCGTCACGGTGCCGGCAATCAGCATGGGCCGCGGTGAACTGGCCATGGTCAATGTGGAGGTAACCGGGGTAGTGGAAAACCCATTAGGCGGGGACCCCATATTTTCCCAGACCGTCACCTTCCCTCTGGGACCCATTTTTGTGCCCGCCTTTACCGGTGAAATTCCAGGCGCAGAACTGGCAGCACTACAGAACGGGGTACTGACCCTCAACATGGGAGACCGGGCCACCCAGAGAAACCTGCCGGATTACGACTCGACCATCGACGAGGCCTTTATCATCCAGGCCGGCGGCAACCCCGGCGAGGTAGAAATCTTTGCCTTTGGTTATCACCAGCAATTTTCCGGAGTCAGCAGCATCGTCGCTAACGGCGGCAGCGGCAATGATGCCATTATTGTTGGCCAGGGGGTAACGGCTTCAGTGGCCCTGCATGGCGGCGACGGCAACGACACCATTATCTATGCCGGTGCGGGCAGCGGTTCGATAATATCAGGTGACAGTGGTGATGACACCCTCATTGTCGGCAAGCAGAGCGGAGTTGACATTCAACTTCATGGCGGCAATGACAATGATCGACTGATCTATGAAGGTTCCGGGGGCGCGCAGCTTTACGGTGACAGCGGCAATGACGTACTGATGGCAGCAGCCACCTCAACCACCGCCCATCTCGAAGGCGGGGCCGGAAATGATTTTCTCAGCCACGATGGCAGTGACACCGGCTATCTGGACGGCGGCACGGAAGATGATGAACTTTACGGCAGCCGACAGGATGACACCCTGATTGGCGGCGACGGCAGTGATATTCTTGAAGGACGCGGCGGCCTGGACAGCATCGCTGCCGGGTCCGGTGATGACACCATTTTATGGCAGCTTGCCGAAGGGCAGTCTCCGGTTGTTGACGGCGGCACGGGCAACGACACCCTGAAAATCAGGGGCAGCAGTTCCAACAATACCCTGCAGGTAAAAGAAGGGGTGGGCAATGAAGTCAGTATCGCCAGCCTGGCCAACTCCATTGAGCTTGGTTCCATCGGCGCCAGCCTGGTGGAAAATCTTTTCATCTCCCTGGGCGACGGCGCCGACCGGATTTCCCTGGGCGACCTGGCGCCGACGGACGTCATCCATGTCACCGTTGATCTTGGAGAAATTCCAGCCCTTGGCCGGACCGGCAGACTTCCGGTCAAAAGCCAGGCATGGGCTGACAGGAATGATACCGTCGAGGTAATCGGCAGCGACGCCGATGACATTATCAGCGGCCAGGCGGAAAACCCCGATCCGGATACCGGCGCCATGCGCGACCTGCGCGTCAGCAGCAACGGGGTTGACATCCTCATCGCCAACAGTGATTTTCCCCATGGCGATCAACTGATCGTTGACGGCCGGGATGGCAATGACAACCTTGATTTCAGCGGCTTCGGCACCACCGAACTTATGGGTTTACGGCTCAGCGGCGGTGGCGGTAACGATACCATCATCGGGACATCACTGGCTGATCTTATCTATGGCAATGCCGGCAGCGATACCATCAGCGGTGGCCTGGGTAATGATACCATCAGCGGCGGCAGCGGCAGCGATACCCTGTCAGGCAATACCGGCAACGACACCATTTATGGCGGTATGGGGGATGATGTTGTCCATGGCGGCAGCGGCAATGATATCATCAGCGGCGACGATGGCACCAACATCCTGTACGGCGACGACGGCAACGACACCATTACCGGCGGCAACGAGAGCGGCACTGTTTTTGATACCATTTATGGCGGCCTGGGGGATGATACCATCAACGCCGGAGACGGCAATGACATCATTTACGCCGGCTTGGATGAAAACGGCGGCGACAGCAGCACGGCAGTCAATACCATCCATGCCGGGAGCGGTGATGACACCATCTATGGTGATGCCGGGGTTGATTATCTCCATGGTGAGGCCGGTGATGACACGATTTATGGCCTGGACGGTGCCGATGAGATTTATGGCGCTGCTGGTGGCGATGAGATTCACGGCGGCCTGGGTAATGATACCATCAGCGGCGGCAGCGGTCTCAATGTCCTCCATGGTGATGGAGATGACGATACTATAATCGGCGGGGATGACACCCTGGCCTTTGATACCATCCATGGCGGTCTGGGTAATGATACCATCAACGCCGGGGCTGGAGATGATATCATCTATGCCGGTGTTGATGAAAACGGCGGTAATCTGGCCACAGTAAGCAATACCATCCATGCTGGTGATGGCGACGACACCATCTACGGTGATGCCGGGGTTGATTATTTGTACGGTGAGGCCGGGGCCGATACCATTTCCGCTGGTGCGGGAGATGATGAGTTATTCGGTGGTACAGGTAATGACATCATGGCCGGTGGGGATGGCAACGACACCCTGCAGGGCAATGATGATGATGATATTCTGCGGGGCGGTCTGGGCGATGACCTCCTTGCCGGCGGCAAAGGCAGCGATACCCTGTACGGCGGTTGGGGCAGGGATACCATCTATGCCGATCTGAACGAAAATGGCGGGGGCAGTCGTCTTGATGAAAACACCCTGTTTGGTGATGATGGCAGCGGGGCTGCTATCCCTGACGGCACGACGGCCGCCGATCATAATGACCTCCTTTTTGGTGATATTGGTCAGGACAATATAAGCGGTGAACAGGGTGTCGACCATATCATTGGTCTTGATGGTGATGATGTAATAAGTGGTGGTGCAGGCGATGATGTCATTCTGGGCGATAACGGCACTATTTCTGAAACAGGGCTGGTTACCCTCAGTGGCACCAGCGGTGGTAATGATACCATTCTGGGCAATGAGGGCGAAGACCGCCTGTACGGCGGCGTCGGCAATGACACCCTGACCGGCGGGGCCGGCAGCGATGAATTGTACGGCAACAGCGGGCAGGATCTTCTCTGGGGCGGCGACAGCCAATATAGCCGTTCTGCTCTGTTTGCCTCCCTGCGGCTGCCGGAAAACTGGCAGGAAATGCCCTCTGATTTTCAGCGTGGTTTCTCTCCGTCCCTGTTGACCCCTGGTCTGGTCTATGACAGATCCCTGGCTGGAACTGCCGGTGATGAGGGCGATACCATTGATGGCGGTACTGAATCTGACTGGATTTTCGGCGGTCTGGGCAGTGATCTGATTTCCGGTGGTACTGGTGATGATTATCTTGATGCCGGAGCCGGGGATGATACCGGGGTGTCCGGTGATGCCGGTCAGGATGTAATCCGCGGCGGCACGGGGGATGATATCCTCCATGGCAGTGACGGACGCGACCAGCTTTATGGCGATGACGGCGCCGATCATCTCTATGGTGATGCCGGTGATGGCGCCGTTCTGGAGGGACAGCGGCTCTTTGGCGGAGCCGGGGATGATTTTCTGTACGCGTATGCTGACTCCTCCGCGGTGTCAGAAAGTCTGCTCAGGGGCGATGAACTCCATGGCGGAGCCGGCAATGACACCATTTACGGCAATATCCGTCAGGAGATCATCACCGGTGGTGATAACGATGACACCCTGTATGGTGATTATCTGTCCGGTGCCGCCTACGTTGTTAACAGCGACACGGAAGGCAGCGGCGGAGATGATCTGATTCTGGGCGGCTCAGGAGATGACACCATCCATGGGAACTCAGGAGCAGATACCATCCTGGGTGAGCAGGGAGCAGATACGTTATATGGTGGCAGCGGGAATGATTTTATCTCCGGCAGCACTGAAAACGACACCATCTTTGGTGAAAGTGGTGACGATACCCTCATTGGCGGCAGCCATGATGACACCATAAGCGGTGGCACCGGGGAAGATACTATCTATGGCCTGGCCGGTAGCGATACCATCAGCGGTGGCCTGGATAATGACCGGATCTACGGTGGTGCTGATAACGATATAATCAGTGGTGACGAGGGTGATGATCTCCTCCATGGTGGAGCAGGTATCGATACCATACACGGCAATACTGGTGATGATAATATTGCCGGTGGCAGCGGGGTTGGCGATCATCTCTACGGTGATGAAGGCGACGACTATCTTGTCGGTTCTGACGACGGTGAACTGATTGACGCGGATTTCAGCGACAGCGTCTATTTCGGCGATGTGATTGACGGCGGAGCCGGCCGGGATTTCATCCTCGGGCTTGGCGGGGCCGACAGGATAGAAGGCGGCGGCGACGCTGATACCGTTTATGGCGGTTTTGGCGCTGATTTGATCACCGGCGGCGGCGGCGGCGACGTCCTGAACGCCGGTTTCGGCCCGGGAACCGTTATTTACGGCGAGGATGGCAACGATACCATCTACGGCGCCGACG
>JAOZOM010000388.1 GCA_029933275.1 Anaerolineales bacterium
GCATCCCTTAGGCGATCATCTATCTGTGCAGCCTACCTGAGATGTGAAGAGCGAGCAGCTCATCATCTCTGCTTGGCTTTGCTTCCGATGGGGGTTATCTAGCCGTTCACATTACTGCAAACGCTGGGGGTCTCTTACACCACCTTTTCACCCTTACTGCCCCCACCTCCCCTCCCCCAAATTGGGGGAGGCTGGGAGGGGGAAGCGGTTCTTTTCTGTGACCCGATCCGACAGATTTCTCCATCCCAAGATTTCCTTGGCATCGTGCTCTACGAAGTGCGGACTTTCCTCGACGCTTTCACGCCGCGATCGCCCGACCAGCCTGAGGCAGAAGGATGATACTCTTTTGCTTCTTTAGCGTCAACCGCACGCTATTTTAAATGAATGCTCAATTTATTCACCCAATTTGAAACTGTCAGTCAGGTAGCTAGTTTTTTTAAACTCCCCGAGGTCATTAGAAAGGCTAATATAAGCCTAACAAGGCTATGGTGTACAAGATGAAAGGGCAACTCATAAATCTTGAGTCCCCGCTATTCAAAAAAACACCTGAGAAGGTGCTTTTTCGCTTAAGCCTCTGTGCTGATAAAAAGACTTCCGAAGTTTTGAAAACTTCGGAAGTCTGCGGTTAAATTCACTTCCCCTTCGGCAACCAATAGACCGAAACTGCACCCATCCCTGTAAAAATAGCGGTGATGATGAAAAGTGTGGGATAAGAAATCACTTTAAGCAATGCGCCCGCCGCCAAAGGCAAAAATGCGATGGGTAAACTGAGCAGAGAGTTTATCCCGGCATAGGTGCCGCGTTGGGCATCAGGGGCGACTTCGAGAAGCGCGGTCTGAAATCCCACACGGCGACCGTTGAAGGTTGAGCCAGCCAAAAAGAAGATGGGCAAAAGTGCCATCCAGCCCCATTGAGCGAGGAAAATGGTTAATAGGGGAGTTAATGCCGCTGTTAAAGCACAGTAGAAAAGCATGGTGCGACTATCTTTTTTGTCGACGAGACGCGCCCAGAGGACATTCGAGACGACCCCGCCTCCAACTTGTGCTATGAGGTATAAACCGGTCGCTGCGGCGAGGGGCGCGCCTAAATCTGCTTTGGCGTAGACAACGTAGAATGGGAGTGCCATTAACGAGAAGCCTGTCAGCAACTCAGTGATGACCAAGGGTTTCAAGTGTCGGGATGCGCGCGCCACGTCGCTCCAGTAGGCAGACCACGCTTGGAGACGCACATCCTTCACGTCTGAATCTGGCTCACGGATAACCCAAAATCCTAGTGAAGCAATCGCGAGGAGTGCGGCGGCTAATCCGAAGAGAATTGCGTAATTATCGGGATAATCCACTTTGGCTAAAATCCGTTGAGCGAGCATCGCCGCACCAACGGAGAGAGGTCCAGCTAGCGCACCGCGCCAACCAAAGAAGGCACCCCTCCGAGGCAGAGGAATAACTTTGCCGATAATGTCGGTGAAAGGGATATTGCCCAAACCACCTCCCGCATAAAAAGCCGTCAGCAAAACGAGCAACGCCCACGCGATCAGATTTGGACGCTCCGATCCAATAGCGTGAATCATCCACGCCAAGATGCCCCAACTGGCTACGCGCAAGTAGATTGCGAGCATCAG
>JAOZOM010000389.1 GCA_029933275.1 Anaerolineales bacterium
TTTACTTTTATAAGCATTGTATATGAAAGAGCTTATACAACTATTCTCTCGGCAATACATCTGATAGAATAGCGTTGTTATTAAAGATAAAAGCCCCTTGTCGGGCAGAATAAAATTCAAGGAGAAAGAATAAAATGAATGTTGAACCTCTAGGATTGCGCGTTCTTGTGCGCCCGATTGAAACCGAAGCAAAAACTGCCAGCGGCTTGATTTTGCCTGATTCCGCCAAAGAAAAACCACAGATCGGCGAAGTAATGGCGATTGGCACTGACGAAGAGATCGTGGTCAAAGTTGGGCAAAAGGTACTTTACCCGAAATATACCGGCACCGAGATTAAATTAGACGGTGTTGAGCATATCATCATGGAAGATGGCGATTTGCTTGCTATCGTAGACTAAGTTAGCTAAAAGGAGAGTTAGACTCTCCATTTTTAAATGACCAGAGTAGCGAGCATAATTTATGTTTGTTAATCTGGTCATTTTTTATTTTGTAAGGAAAGTCGAAAGTAGCACGTCTTACATAAGCCCCCGTCCTAACCTTCCCCCTGATGGGGAAGAGACAAGTTCTCCTCGCGAAGCATACTCGAAAGAGTGCCTCCTAGAGGGGAACTAGAGAGGGGCTGACTAGAAAAGGAAAAAATATGTTCTCATTAAATATAGATAATTCAGAAGCCGCAGACGAAAACGAACTTTACGATGTCGTCATTGTTGGCGCAGGTTCTGCCGGTTTCACAACCGCAATTTACTCATCCCGTGATGGGTGGAAAACACTCCTTCTCGAAAAAGAAGCCAGTGGTGGATTAGCCGCTTCTACCCACATGATCGAAAATTACCCCGGATTTCCTAAAGGCGTTAGCGGTTCCGATTTAATGGATAATTTTCAAGCGCAAGCAGAGCGTTTTGGAGCAACCTTAGAGGAATTTGATGGCGTAAAATCCATTTCAAAAGGTGATGATGGTGTTTTCACCATCTCCACAGATGCAGGTAAAAATTATCGTGGTCGCGCCATTTTATTGGCAACAGGTAGCGAACCGAAGAAACTCGGCATCCCCGGCGAAGCGGAATTTTATAATAAAGGTGTTTCTTATTGCGCCACTTGTGACGGTCCTCTTTATAAAGATGAGGAAGTGGTCGTTATCGGCTGTGGTAACTCCGGTTTGCAAGAAGCCGAAATTTTGCTCGAATATGCCAAAAAAGTGACCTTTGTCGAATTTTTAGACCACTCCATTGCCGAAAAAGTGCTTCAAGATCGCGTCAAAAGCCATGCAAAGACAACTTGTATGTTTTCGCACATGGCAACCGAAGTAAAGGGCGAAAAACTAGTCAAATCGCTGGTCGTGAAAAATCGTGAAACGGATGAACTGGTAGAAATTCCCACCGCGGCAGTTTTCATCTATGTTGGCTACAAACCTTATACCGATTTCATTGAAGGTTTAGTTGATTTAGACAAATATGGCTATATCGTTACCGATAAAAAGATGAGAACCTCCGTCTCCGGCATTTTTGCAGCGGGCGATGTGGTTTCTGAGAATTTGGCTCAAGTCGCGGTTGCGGTTGGGGATGGGGCAAAAGCGGCAGTTGCGATAAGAGAGTATTTGCAAAATCTATAAGTGAA
>JAOZOM010000390.1 GCA_029933275.1 Anaerolineales bacterium
CAAAATATGCACTGGGAAGCGGGCGGAGCGTTCACGGGTGAGCTTGCTCCCGCTATGGTGAGCGAATTTGCCGACTTTGTCATTCTCGGTCATTCCGAACGCCGCGCCTATTTCGGTGAGACTGATGAAACGGTCAACAAAAAAGTAAAATCCGCCCAAGCAGAGGGATTAACCCCCATCGTCTGTGTCGGCGAGAGTTTAGAAGAAAATCAAGCCCAAAAAACCGCTGAGGTGGTCAGCCGTCAAATCAAAGCGGGGTTGGCAGATGTAAGCACAAACTTAATCATCGCCTACGAACCGATTTGGGCAATCGGCACCGGTCTCGCCGCGACAGGAAAAATGGCAAACGGAACTATCAAAACCATTCGCTCCGTTTTAGCCAAACTTTTTGGCAAAGAAGAAGCTGAGAAAATCCGCATTTTATACGGCGGCTCAGTCAAAGGGAGCAACGCGGAAGAATTCTTCTCCCAATCCGATATTGACGGCGCGCTGGTTGGCGGCGCATCGCTCAAAGCGGATGCCTTTGCTGAAATCGCAGTTGCTGCACAAAATTAAACGTAATTCGTAATGCGTATTGCGTAAAAAATTACGCAATACGCATTACGCAATACAAACCTTGAACATCTCCTCCTTCACCGGACTAATCTGGCTCCTACTCACCCTCCTCCCCTTTATCTTTTTACAACGCGCCTTGCATCGTGAGATACAAGCGATTTTTTTAATCATCACACGCCGCGCCAATATCACGATGGTACTTTTTTCGTTGCTCTTCTTTCCCGGCGTATTTATCCACGAATTGAGCCATTTTTTGATGGCTAAACTCCTCTTCGTCCCAACGGGACACTTTTCATTAATCCCAAAAACTATGCCAAACGGGACATTGCGTCTTGGTTATGTTGAAGTCTCTAAAACCGATATTCTTCGCGACTCGTTAATCGGGATGGCTCCCCTCATCGCGGGCGGACTCTTCATCTCTTACGCGGCGATTGTCAAGCTAAATCTTCTCCCACTTTTGGGCGCGCTCCAAAATGCTAATTTTCAAACCTTCTGGTCGGGACTCGCTACAATTCCTTCTCTGCCTGATTTTTCACTCTGGTTTTATCTCACTTTTGCGGTGAGTAGCACTATGCTCCCCTCCGAATCGGATCGAAGTGCATGGTTCCCTTTGACAGGCGTGATGCTTCTGCTCATCGGCATCGCTATTTTTGCAGGCGCAGGGACATGGATGTTAGAAAATATCACTCCACCACTCAACACCTTTCTTGAATCTATCGCTACTATCTTTGGCTTAAGCGCGGTCGTACATGGATTCTCTATCCTGCCGCTGATGCTCGTTCATAAGTTACTGAGCCGCATTACAAACTTGGATATTGCGTAAAAAAAGACACCAAGTGTTTCTAAAATACTTGGTGTCTCGCAGAGACTACGCCGTCCCAAATTGCCTATCGCCCGCATCACCCAAGCCGGGGACAATATAGCCGACTTCGTTCAGGTGGTCATCTATCGCGGCGAGATGAATCGGCACATCGGGATGCGCTTCTTGCATCGCGGCGATTCCTTCGGGGGAAGCGATCATCGCCACAAATTTGATTCGGTCTACGC
>JAOZOM010000103.1 GCA_029933275.1 Anaerolineales bacterium
AAAAATATGTTGAAAGCCGTGGCTTCTACGTTACGCGAGAATACACTGGTCACGGCGTGGGACGGCAAATGCACGAAGGACCCCAAGTGCCAAATTATGGTACACCGGGGCGTGGATTATTGCTTCGTCCCGGGGTTACCATTGCCCTGGAACCGATGGTGCTTATTGGCACAGCAAAAACAAAAGTTTTGGCTGACCAATGGACGGTAATTTCTGCAAATAGGTCATTGACGGCGCATTTTGAACATTCAATCGCCGTAACCGAAGGAGAACCTCTGATCCTGACTGTCCTTTGACCAAAGGCAAAAAACTGTTCGAGAGTAAAATCCGGGTACTAGACGGAAAAGAAATGAGCAAGTATAATCCAGTGCTTTGGCTGAACAAAGGCTCAGCCGCAACCAGTAGGAGATATTAGCATGAAAGTGTCACCATCTATTCGCAAGCGTTGTGCGAAATGCAAAATTGTTCGACGCAAAGGCAGATTGTATGTAATCTGTGAAAATCCTAAACATAAACAACGACAAGGCTAGAGAGAATTATGGCGAGAATCGAAGGTGTTGATCTTCCCCGTAATAAACGGGTAGAAATTGGCTTGACCTATATCTATGGGATCGGGCGTACGCGTGCAAAAGATATTTTAGCCGCGACGAATGTAAACCCAGACCAGCGTATTCAAGATTTATCTGAAAGCGATCTGGCGGCATTGCGTGAATTCATTAATAAGAATTATAAACTCGAGGGCGATCTTCGCCGCGAAACGCAAATGAATATTAAACGATTGGTCGAGATTGGTTGTTATCGTGGTCTCCGTCATCGTCGCGGATTGCCCGTCAATGGGCAACGCACGCGCACAAACGCGCGAACCCGCAAAGGTCCTAAAAAGACTGTTGCAGGGCGCGGTCGTCGTCGTGGTGCAACCAAGTAGAGTTAATTTAGCGAGGAATTATGGCTAAAAATGTACGAACGCGTCGCGGTGGTTCGAAGAAGAAGGTGAAACGCAGTCTGTCTTCCGGACAGGTGCATATCATGGCTTCTTTTAATAATACGATTATCACTGTGACAGATATGCAAGGAAATACAGTTGCCTGGGGAAGTGCAGGCTCTGCCGGTTTCAAAGGTTCTCGCAAAAGCACCCCTTTTGCAGCGCGTTTGGCAGCAGAACAAGCAGGCAAAGCGGCTCAACAATTAGGCATTCAGGAAGTTGATATTTTTATCAAGGGACCTGGTCCCGGTCGTGAAAATGCCATTCGAGCTATTCAGGCTTTGGGAATTAAGGTGCGGTCTATTGCAGATATTACGCCCATTCCCCATAATGGTTGTCGGCCTCCAAAGAAACGCCGCGTTTAGATAATAGATAAGGAAAGAATAGTATGGCGAAATATATTGGGCCGGTATGTAAATTATGTCGGCGTGAAGGCGAAAAGCTATTTCTTAAAGGAGAGCGTTGTTTCTCTCCGAAGTGTTCATTTGATAAACGTGACTATGCCCCTGGTCAGCATGGACGGAATATGAGCCGTCGTCGCAAACGCGAATCTGATTATGGTCGTCAATTACGCGCAAAGCAGCGCGCTCGCCGTGTATACGGTGTTTTAGAGCGTCAGTTTAGTCGTTACTTTAAAGTTGCCTCGCAACGACGCGGGTTGACAGGTTTGAACTTGCTTCAAATTCTCGAGTCGCGCCTTGATAATGTTGTCTACCGTTTGGGGTTTGCATCCAGTCGACCAGAAGCTCGATTGATGGTGACTCACGGGCATTTTATTGTGAACGGTCGCCGTACAGATATCCCCTCGATGCTTCTTAAAGATGGTGATGAACTCTCTGTGCGCGAAGGCTCTCGTAAGTTGACCTACTTCAAGAATTTGGGTGATGTTGTTGAAAAACGCAGTGTCCCCGCTTGGCTTGAACGGGATGCGAAAACACTGGCTGGAAAAGTTGGACGTCTGCCTGAGCGACCTGAAATTGATGGCAGCCTAAACGAACAGCTTATTGTTGAATACTACTCACGCTAACGAAGATATTGTCTTATCAGAGCTTTTTCTGCTAGACAGGGAGAGGTGAACCGTGACCGGTATCACAAATATGGTTATACCAAAAATTGAGAGAGAAGCTGAATCTCGCAATTATGGTAAGTTTGTTATCAGCCCGTTGGAACAAGGCTACGGAGCCACCATCGGTAACGCAATGCGGCGTGCGCTTTTATCGTCGTTGAATGGTGTTGCCGTTACCTCGATCCGAATCGCTGATGTTTTGCATGAGTTTACGGATGTTCCCGGTGTGCGCGAAGATGTTGTTCAGATTATGTTGCAGGTCAAACAGATCCGCATGAAGTTGGATGGTGTGAATAGCACGCGTATGCACCTCGAAGTGCGTGGCGAAGGCGTTGTAACAGCCGCAGATATCATTGCGCCCCCAGAGGTAGAAATTGTTAACCCTGAACTTTATTTGTTCACGGTGGATAATAATAAAGCTACGATGGACATTGAATTCTCTGTGGCTCGTGGACGTGGTTACTCGCCCGCAAACGAGCGCAGCGAACATATGCCGATTGGCGAAATGCCGGTGGACGCATTATTTAGCCCCATCAAACGTGTCAATTGGGATGTAAGTTCAGCGCGTGTTGGACAAAATACAAATTACGATAAGTTAATTCTCGAAATTTGGACAGATGGCTCTATTGCGCCTGAAAAGGCGTTGAGTATGTCTGGCAAAGTTTTGATCGAGCATCTGCGACATATTGCCGGTGTTAGCGAAGAATCGCTGATGGCAGTAATCGAAGAAGTAGATGAAGAAAAGGGTGTCACCAGCGAAGTGGCTGAGACTCCTGTAGAAGCTCTTGACCTTTCTGTGCGCGTTTTCAATTCTTTGAAACGTACAGGGATTACAACCGTAGGCGATGTCTTGGATTTGCTCGAAAAAGGCGACCAAGCAATTATGTCTATTCGTAACTTTGGTGAAAAGAGCCTCGATGAATTGCGTCAGAAGATGTACGAAAAGGGCTATTTGCTCGATGACGAAGATGAAGAAAGCGAAGATAACGCGGAGTAATTAAGATGCGACATCAGATAGCAGGAAAGCGATTAAATCGCACAAAGGGCGCACGCACCGCGCTGCGCCGTACTTTGATCAAGCAGCTCTTTGAGCATGAGCGGATCAAAACAACAAAAGCGAAGGCGCAGGCAATACGCGGCGAAGCTGAAAAAATGATTACGATTGCGCGTAATAGCATTGAGAAGGAAGATGCCCAAAAAGTACATGCTCGCCGTTTGGTGGCATCCCGCTTGGGCAGCAATAAAATCTTACCGAAACTCTTTGATGATATCGCCCCTCGTTTTGTTAACCGCAACGGCGGATATACCCGCATGTTGAAACTCGGCCCTCGCAAAGGCGATGGTGCTGAAATGGTTTTGATTGAGTTAGTTGAAGAATAAATTCCAGTAATCAGTCCCTCATCCTAACCTTCTCCCTGAGGGAGAGGGCGGAGGGTGAGGGCAAGCACTAAAAATGGAACATTACCAGATTATTCTTGCTTATGACGGTGCCGATTTTTTCGGTAGCCAACGGCAGGCAAAATCCCGTAGAACGGTGCAGGGCGAGTTGGAAAATGCGCTCCGCAAAATGGGATGGGCAGGAAACTCGGTTCTGATGGCTGGACGCACAGATGCAGGTGTCCACGCTTCGGGGCAGGTGGCTTCTTTCAAATTTGATTGGAAGCATAGCCTCGAAGATTTGACGAATGCGCTCAATGCCAATTTGCCCGCTGATATGGCTGTAAGTCGAACAAATATCGCTCCGGCGGATTTTCATCCCCGCTTTGATGCGATTGCTCGTTTATACCGTTATCGCCTTTTTTACCAGAGGCAACGCGATCCGCTCCGAGAACGTTATGCGTGGCGGGTTCATTCTGCGCTAGATGGTGAAATGCTTCACTCGTTGGCAGCTTTGCTGCCCGGTAAATTTAATTTTGCTGCTTTCGGTTCCCCCCCCCGTCCCGGAGGTAGTACAGAGCGTCATTTGATGCGAGCGAGTTGGAGAGAGCAAGAGGATGAATGGATTTTTGAAGTGCAGGCGAACGCCTTTCTTTATCACATGGTGCGGAGATTGGTTCTCGCGCAGGTTGTGATTGCACAGAAAAAAGTTCATGCCGAGAAATTTGCCCGTGCTTTAGCCGAGCAAGTGCAGGTCACGAGCGGAATCGCTCCATCCAATGGATTAACCCTTATTGCGGTTTCTTATCCCGATAATCTAAAGCCTAAAGTCTAAAGTCAGACCTCTGATATCTGAAGTCTGATATCTAAAGTCTGAATATGGAGAGACGAAGTGTATAAAACTTATTATCCTAAAAAAGAAGAAATTGAGAGCAGTTGGTATATTGTGGATGCCAATGGTGAGAATTTGGGGCGTTTGGCGACCCGAATTGCTACGACATTAATGGGCAAGCATAAACCGACTTTTACGCCCGGCGTAGAGATGGGTGATTATGTGATCGTGACCAATGCGAGTGGTATAACAGTAACTGGCACGCGTACCAACTCTAAGTTGGATACAAAGAAGTATTATCGCCACTCAGGTTACCCCGGTGGGCTTAAGACGAGAACTTTGCGTCAATTGCTTGAAACCTATCCAGACCGTGTCATCCGCTCGGCTGTTTGGGGCATGTTGCCTCATAACAAAAGGGGACGAAGCCTGCTCAAACGCCTCAGAGTTTTTGCAACTGCGGAGCATCCGCATGAAGCACAGAACCCTGAGCCGCTGAAATAGTAAATAGGAAGGTATTATGTCTGAACGATATTTTGAAGGAATTGGTCGCCGTAAAGAAAGTACCGCTCGTGTGCGTATTTCAAACGGCTCTGGCAAGTTTATTGTCAACGAGAAAGAAATTGAAGCCTATTTTACTCGTCATGGCGATACAAATACAATTTTAGAACCTTTTGCGGCTGTTGGCGAAAAACGTGCATCCTATGATGTTAGCGTTCACGTCAAGGGTGGCGGTGTTACTGGGCAGACTGACGCAGTTTTGCTTGGCTTGGCGCGTGCGCTGGTTAAATCTAATCCCGAAATGCAACCTCCTTTGCGTAAAGGCGGTTACCTGACCCGTAACCCATTGGTCAAGGAACGCAAGAAACCAGGTCTCAAGGGTGCACGCAAGGCTCCGACCTACACCAAACGTTAATCTTTTTACAATCAATCGCCAAAAGCTAATGTCTCGTGCATTAGCTTTTGCGCTTTAAGTTACTTTGGAATTCTTCTATGCTTAAACTTCTTTCCGCCTTTAATCTCGAAAACCTTTCAAAACTGCTTCTCCTCAATGCTAATGAGTTAAAAGATGCGCATGTCCCACCTTTTCAGCCTGAAATTCCCGCGTTTATTTGGGGAATTGCTCCGCAGGATTTGGATACCATTCGGCAGATTCTTTTAACCACCTACGCTGATTCTCATCCTTTGCGTGTAGCCGATAAAAGCGGAGCCGTAACGAACCTGAATTTAGGTTTGCTTGCCCTTAACGAACAGAATCCCGAAATAAGCGCAATTTATCTCCCCCCTCTCGAAGCTGGGACTTCTCTCTCCAGCTTTCAAGAGATCGTTGCCCACCTCCGAGCCCCCGATGGCTGCCCCTGGGATAAAAAACAGACTCATCAAACCCTCCGCGCCCATCTCCTCGAAGAAACCTACGAAACCCTCGATGCAATGGATGCCAACGATCCCGCGGGCATGGCAGAAGAATTTGGTGATTTACTTTTGCAAATTGTCTTAAACGCGCAAATTGCCAGTGAAATCGGAACTTTTGCAATGAGCGATATTGTTAAAGGTATCCACGACAAAATTATCCACCGCCATCCGCACGTTTTTGGGGATACAGAAGTAGATGGGGTGGAGGAAGTGCTGAAAAATTGGGAGCAACTCAAAGAAGAAGAACGGAAGAATAACGGGCAAAATGAAAAAGGCATTTTAGATGGCGTTCCGCTCTCCTTCCCCGCACTGAATCAATCGCAAGAATATCAAGATAGAGCCGCTCGCGTTGGCTTTGATTGGGGAAAAATAGATGGGGTTTTAGATAAAATGATGGAAGAGATCGAAGAAATTCGTCAGGCGGAAACGATTGAAGAAATCGCATCCGAGATTGGCGATCTCCTCTTTGTGTTGGTCAATTTTGCCCGTTGGCAAAAAGTGGATGCGGAATCTGCTTTGCGTGGGACGAATATGCGCTTCAAACGTAGGTTTAGTTATATAGAGCAATGCGCCCGAGAGGGTGAGTTTAGCATGAGCGATATGACTTTAGATGAGATGGAGAAGTGTTGGGATGAAG
>JAOZOM010000391.1 GCA_029933275.1 Anaerolineales bacterium
CCTGATGCTGGCTCCACCTCTGGCTTCTTGTATCCCTCCGCTATCTTTGATGATCTCGGCGTAACCATTGGCAACACCGTTGAAGCTGGCGGTCACCCGCAAGCTGTGAAAGCCGTCTACAATGGCGAAGCAGATGTTGCAACCGCATACTTTAGCCCCCCCCTCCTTCCCGAAGGACGCTGGGCACTTGGCGATGCCCCTGATATTCCTGACGAGCTCGTCCCCGACTGCGCTCTGAATGACGAAGGCAAACTTTACTGCGGTGATTATCGCGTACTCGATGCCCGTGCCGCCATTCGCGAAGAGGCACCTGATGTAGTCCAAAAAGTTCGCATTCTTGATATTTCCGGAGAAATTCCTAATGACACCATGTCATTCTCCCCTGAATTCCCCGAAGATCTAGCTCAGATTATCCTTGATGCAGTTACCGCTTATGTTGACTCCGAAGCCTGTGCAGAAACCCTCTGTAACGAAAGCTTCTACGACTGGAGTGGCGTTGGTCCTATCTTTGACGAAAACTTTGATGGCGTTCGCTTGCTCATGGAAGCTCAAGGCATCACCCTTGAAAATCTTGGAGAGTAATTTCTACGCTTAATATCTATACAGCCCCAGATTATTTTATCTGGGGCTGTATTTTTAGATATTGTATTATTTGGGATAAAAAAACCGCCTCACGCGTGATTTGAACTTGAGTGCCGCACCCAAGCAAAAATCTGAGACAAAGTGAAGCTGCCCCTCTCCGCGAAAATGTTATTTGACCGCACACAAGTTAAGATCACGCGCGAGGCGGAGATTTTTATTCCACAGTAATTATTTTTTCACCATTTTCTGAAAATTAGAAACGGAATATACCTATGTTAGAAATCAAAAATCTTTCAAAGAGATATGAGGGTGGTCCCTTAGCTCTGGATGACGTGAGTTTTAATGTCACTCAAGGCGAATTCCTCGCCGTCATCGGATTAAGCGGCTCAGGGAAATCTACCTTATTGCGTTGCATTAATCGTCTAATCGAACCAACGGCAGGGGATATTATCTGGGACGATGTTAATGTTACCCAAGCCTCCGATGATGAATTACGCACCATCCGCCGTAAGATTGGCATGGTTTTTCAACATTTCAATCTCGTAAACCGTTCTTCAGTGCTGACTAATGTCCTCTCCGGGCGTTTGGGATATGTAAACCCTGCGATGAGCCTTCTCAACAAATTTCCCAAAAAAGATATAGACCGAGCCTATGAAGAACTAGACCGAGTAGGTATTGCCGAAAAAGCGAATCAGCGCGCCGATGAGTTGAGCGGTGGACAACAACAACGTGTTGGCATTGCGCGGGCGATGATGCAAAATCCTGCCATTATTTTGGCTGATGAACCTGTAGCTAGTCTTGACCCGGTCTTGGCTCACTCCATCATGCAACATCTCGAAAAAATCAACAAAGAACAAGGTGTCACTGTTTTATGTAGTCTTCATTTTCTTGATCTTGTTCATCGATACGCAGATAGGGCTATTGCTCTTAATGGTGGGAAATTGATGTTCGATGGACCTCCTGCCGAAATTGACGATGATAAATTCCGAGAAATTTACGGTAAAGATGCCGAACGGGTC
>JAOZOM010000104.1 GCA_029933275.1 Anaerolineales bacterium
AGCGGCTATTACCAAAAGTTGTTTTCTTTCCACAGTGAGCGCATACAGCCATTTTTTACATCCTTTCGAACTAAAATAATACCTTCAATCGGGTCTCTCACCCGAAGCGAGACATTCTACCATAAATCGTATCCTTCCACAAGAGATTTTGTTGTATATGAAGTAGAGGAAAAACCATGAGTAAAGAAGAAACGACCCTAGGCAGTATTCATATTTCGCCCAATGCCGTTGCTACGATTGCATACCATGCTACCCTGCGCTCTTATGGCGTTGTGGGGCTGGCATCAAGAAATTTGGCATCCGGTTTAGCGCAAACAATCACCAAAGACCCTAATCGCGGCATTTCTGTTCGCTATGACGAGGATAAAATTGATATAGATATTTATATCATCGTCCAATATGGAACGCGGATTACCTCGGTTGCGACTAGCGTGGCGAATATTGTCCAATTTAATGTTGAAAAAGCGTTAGGGGTACGCGTGAATAGTATTGATGTCCACGTTGCAGGTTTGCGCGTTGGAGATGATGAGTAAAAATGGAGCTTTTATGAGTGACGAACTTGCCGTAGCTCGCGCAAAAAGAGTAGCAGAAATGAAAGCCTTGCCTTTTGACGGGCAAGCCTATAAAAGATTGGTCGAAGCCGGCCTAATTTGGTTGCGAACCAATCAAGAAGCCGTCAACGCCCTCAATGTTTTCCCTGTTCCGGATGGCGACACGGGAACCAATATGGTGCTGACGATGCAATCCGCGTATGATGAGATTGCTGAACTTGGGCATCATAAAGTTGGGGATATGGCGGCGGCTGTATCTCAGGGCGCGTTGATGGGCGCACGCGGCAACTCCGGCGTGATTCTTTCTCAGATCTGGCGCGGCGTCGCGCGTGGATTGGAGGATGAGGAGGTCTTAACCGGCACGAATCTGGCTCGAGCATTTGCCAATGCCCGCGATACCGCCTATCGCGGCGTTGTTCGCCCCGTTGAGGGGACGATTCTGACCGTTTGCAAAGATATTGCTACCGCCGCCGAAGCTGCCCGCGAAGAAACCGATTGCCCGATTGAAATCCTTGAAAAATTAGTCGCCGCTGCGGATATTTCTGTGGAGCATACCCCCGAACTTTTACCCGTTCTTAAAGACGCGGGCGTAGTCGATTCGGGCGGAATGGGGCTTTATCTGATCCTCGAAGGAATGATTCGCTATATCTACGGCGAACCGCTCGATACGCCGACTCTCTCCGTCCAGCCGATGGCAGCGTTAGAAATGGAAAAAGCGATGCACGCGGTCGAAGAGGGGCAAGATTTTGAAGTCGTGGTCGATTTTTATCCGCACGATGAGCTAGAACTGAAACCTTTCTACGACGCCCTCGAAGAAATGGGAACTTCGATTCAAATTGGAGAAGGCGATGGGATGTATAGAATGCATATTCATGTCCCACTTGAAAATCGCTATTTACCGATTGACTATATCATGGATTTAGGCACGGTCACCAATGTTGCGATGGAAAATCTCGTCGCGCAAATGGGTGAGTTGAATAAAGATACGGATTACGACAGACTCGTGCTACATAATATTGACCCGGGTGAAATTGCGATCGTTACCGTCTCGCCGGGACCGGGTATCTCGCGGATTTTCGCTAGTCTAGGCGTTGCCGCGATCGTTGAGGGTGGGCAGACGATGAATCCCAGCACGAAGGAATTATTGGCAGCGTTTGAGAATTTACCTACTGATAAGGTCATCATTCTGCCGAATAATAAAAATATCATTCTCGCCGCCCAAGCCGCGCGCGATGTAACCGTCAAAGAGGTTTACGTTGTGCCGAGTCGCAACATCCCGCAAGGGTTGGCTGCGATGCTCATGCACAACCCCAGCGGTGATTTGGCAACTGTGGCTAAGAGAATGATTAAGAATTTGGATACCGTTCGCACTGGTGAAGTCACCACCGCGACGCGTACCGTTGAAATTGATGGCGTAAAAGTCAAGACTGGAGAAGTGATTGCCTTACTAGACGGGAAATTGGTCTTAGCTGCCGAAACAGTCGAAGAAGCTTGCCTAAGTCTCCTCGAGAAAGCGGAAATGGATGAATACGAACTAGTGACGCTTTATGTGGGTGGCGATTATTCTCGCAAAGAAGCGAATCGCGTTGGAGATTTAATTCAAGAGAAGTATCCCGACCACGAAATCGAAATGCTTGATGGCGGTCAGCCGCATTATCAGTTAATTCTCTCGATTGAGTAGAAAAAGTGTTACGTATTTTTGGCATGGTTCATTTTGATAAGAAAAACTGCTTGACAAATTTATGTTGTTTTTTTTGAACACGGAGTGCACTGAGAACACGGAGAAAAACCCTTATTTTTCTCCGTAATTTTAGCGTATCTTCTCCGTATGTTCCGTAAAATCCGTGTTCAAAAAAAGATTTGTCAACCAGTTTCTGTGCGAAAAACAACCTTTCTGAGCCATGCTGAAATTATCCAACACTTTCGAATTTTGGTGCGTCCATGCCCTTTGTTGACGATTTTATGGTCTTTCCAAATCTGCGCGTGTTTTTATCTCGGTGAGGAGAATATTGGCCTCGTCAAAAATATCTTTGACCGCGGGGGTATAGGGGAACGCGAAACGCTAAAGATTCGATAAATCTCATTCCATAAAATACATTTTTAAAGCAATTAGCTCGATTCCCCTGCATACACTCTCAACAAAATTGCATCTGTTTTTGCCTTGATCTCAAATTTGCCCATAGACGCGGGGAGGAGGGTAAATTGGACGGGGTTGAGGGGGAGATTATTAACGATAATCTGCCCCTCTACGGCTCCCCAAATTTCCATAGTGGCACCAAGACAAAATCCACGATAGGTTGCGCCCGCGTCCATCTCCACTTTTTCAGTCCGAAAATAGGGATTAGTACAGAGGCTTGAGACGCGAATCCCGTCCGAATCCGAAAGAAGAATAGGCGGAAGAAGGCTCGGCTCAATTTGGTCAAAGTTGATGACATCCAATGCTTTGTCAATATGTAGGGGGCGGGGATTGCCATCCGCACCGAGGCGATTCCAATCGTAGACGCGGTAGGTGGTGTTTGAGTTTTGCTGAATTTCGGCGATGACGATGCCATCCATGATGGCGTGGAGCGTGCCGGTCGGGACGCAAATATGGTCGCCTTTTTTGACGGGGAGATGATGCAAATAAGGTTCGAGATTTCCCTTTTCGATGCCCTTGCGGAATTTTTGGGGAGTAGTCCCTTTTTTGACTCCGAGAATTAGTTCGGCGTTGGGTTCGGCGTGCAGAACAACCCACATTTCGGTTTTGCCGAGTTCGTTCCCCTCGTTGGCAAGCGCGTAATCATCATTGGGATGCACCTGCACGGAGAGGGGACGATTTGCATCGAGCAGTTTGATGAGCAGAGGAAATTTGCCGCGCTTCTGCGCCCAGCGATTGTTTTTTCCGATTAAATCTAAGCCGAGTTCTTTTTGCAATTCAGTGAGGGGGTAGCCCGCAAATTCGCCGTTGATGACGCGGGTTGTGCCATCGGGGTGCGCGGCTATATCCCAACTTTCGGCGATGTTGCCTTCTTTGGGGAGATTTCGCCCGAATTTTTCAAGATTGCGTCCGCCCCAAAGATAATCTTTGAAGATTGGCTCAAAGAGGAGGGGATAAAGTTTTTTCATTAACTATCTCACTCAATCACTTCGGCATCAACTATCTCTCCCTCATCCGTACTTTGCCCAGTGATTTCTGCGAGATGCTCCGCAACTACACCGGCGGGACAAAGCTCGAGGAAGAAATTGAGTCCGAACCACACCACGGCAACATCATCCGCCGCGCCGATAATCGGCATCACGGCTCCGGGGATAAAATCTATCGGAGAGACGAGGTAAATCAGTGAGACGATAGGGAGTAATTTTGCAAACCCGTTAACGCGCGAATCGCCCATGAGACGAGAAATTAATTTGACATTCAAAACCAAGCCCTTAATAAAGTTTCCATCGTCTGATGTGGTAATTTTTCTGTTAGATGCCATTTTTTCTCCTGTAAATTATAGGTTTATTGCGTAGACAACAACGCTCTCGCGTTTTCCTTTTACGCTAATCTCCGGCAGGCGTTTTGCTTGAAGCGTGAGACTTCGCGAGGCTTGCCGATAAGTCTCTTCGCTAATCAGCAGATTCCCTTCAACTTCTTTTGTCTTTTCTTCTAAACGGGATGCGAGATTCACGGTATCGCCAATGACAGTATATTCGATTCTCTCGCGTCCACCAATATTCCCGACTACGACCGCTCCTGTTGCGATCCCGATTCCGATATGGATGCTTGAGGCTTGTAGAGAGACTTGGTCACGATTAAACGCGGCGAGAGCATCGAACATTGCTTCAGCACTCTCTATAGCTTTTTCAGCGTGAGCCTCTATCGGGTTGAGCGGCGTCCCGAAAACCGCAAGGAGGGAATCCCCGCCAAATTTGTTGACCATCCCGCCTTTTCCGACAATCACATCTACCATCATGCTCATATAACGATTGAGAAGAGACATGAGTTCATCGGGCGGCAAAGTTTCAGAAAGAGAGGTGAATCCGCGTATATCCGAAAAGAGGACGGTACACTCGATCAACTCTCCGCCTAGTTTTGTCCCATGCTCCAAAGCCTCCTGTGCCACTTCGGGGCTAACGTAGATATTAAGGATATTGCGGAGCATCTCTCCCTGTCGCAAACCTGCGGTCATTTCATTGAAATGTTCGCCTAGATAGCCCAATTCATCATTTGTGACGACTGAAACTTGCGTATTAAAATTATTTTTTTTGACATGCCCCATTGCTCGTCTCAAGGTGTTCAGCGGATCAGTGATGCTTCTCGTAATCAGCATCGCTAAACCGACACTGGCGATGAGATTGAAAGCGAGAATAAAATTCTGCAAGAGACGTAAGTTACCCAAGACGGTCGCGGGGTTAGGCGCAGTGAGCAAAAGTTGGGCACGATGCCAGCTCAAATTAACAAGAAGTGCAGGGGGCATAATACCAATAAATAAAAAGGCGATTAATAGTCGCCCAAAGATGGGGAGGCGAAAAGCGTGGACTGAGCTGAGGTCGCTATCGGGAAAGAAAAAGGGGATAATCGGACGCCAGATTAGTTCGCCTGCCAAATAGGAGATGACTGTTGAGATGAGACCACCCACGCCCACGATCCCAAATAAGATACGATAGGATAGATTCAATAAGGCGAAAATAATCCCGCTAATTCCCCACATAATGGCGGTAATGCCGGCAGAATAGAGCGGATAGTTCAGCACATCGCGGCGAACGCTATCGGGGAAGTCGGCGGGTTCTTTCTTTCCGGATCGAATCGCGAAGTACCATTGATTCATGCGCTTTTTAAGATGATTTCCTAAAAAGGTGCCTGAAGCAAAAGTCAGCGTTAAGGTGATAATAAACGCAATCACATAAAAAGAATCAACCGTACTGATTGTTTTTTGTGCGAGAGGCGGTGGGTCAATAATATGCAAATAGAAAAAGGTCGCCATTGCACCAATCGCATTGATGAGAAAGGTGATCAGATTCATTTTGCGTTGGAGGTGCTTTATTTTAGGAATTTTCTGCATGGGGTTATCTCATTTTTTTGCAAAGCCAAGTAGATTGAATTATAAGCCCAATTCCTCATCGAAAAAGAGTACAATTCACTCATGCCTTATATCATTGATGGACATAACCTAATTCCCCACGTGGGGCTACGCCTTGATGCGCTTGACGATGAAATGGCTTTAGTAGAGATGCTACGGAAGTTTTGTCGGATTAAGAAAAAGCGCGTTGAAGTTTATTTTGATGGCGCACCCCCCGGGCAAAACAGGACGCAAAAATTTGGCTATGTAACCGCTCATTTCGTTCGGCGAGGGCGCACGGCTGATGAGGCGATTCACGCTCGTTTGCGAAAAATGGGCAACTCAGCCCGTAATTGGATTGTGGTCTCCTCCGACCACGAGGTGATTAACAGCGCGAAATCCTTCCGAGCCGGTCAGTTCTCGGCGGATGAGTTCGCCCAGCAAATCGAAGAGGCAAATTTCTTTGCACAAAACAATCCGAACAGCCCTGATGAAGATAAAAAACTGTCCAAGCAAGAGGTAGATCAGTGGATGGCGTTATTCTCCGCGGGGGAAGAGAAAGAAGGTAATTCTTAGCGAGCATCTAAAAATAACTTTGTGTTCTGTGTGATTTCGTGGTGCATGTTTTTTAAAAAGCGATTTCTAGGACGATTACTTAGGCATGAGAATTAAATAACTCGATAGTCGTGATTTAATATTTTCGCTTCCATAAAAGC
>JAOZOM010000004.1 GCA_029933275.1 Anaerolineales bacterium
TTTCCGTTTTTTACTTCTTCCATTTTTTTATCAGCTGTCATGATTTATTCCTGAAGACAATTTAATCGTAACGAATGCGTGGATCTAACCATGCGTAAAGAACATCAACCAACAAATTGCCACTAATCAGCAACAACCCATAAACCAACACCAAACTAGTTTGTAAAAAATACTCTCGTTGCCCAATACTATTTACAAAGCGACGTCCCATCCCATTGAGCGCAAAAATTTGCTCGGTAATAAAGCTACCGGTAACCGCGCCCGCAAGCAGAGGTCCTAGGATTGTAGCAACAGGGATTAAGGAGTTCTTTAAAGCATGAGCAACAATCACCGTGCGTTCTCGTAACCCCTTGGCACGAGCGGTACGAATATAATCAGCGGAGAGAACGTCTAGAAGTCCCGCCCGAGTTAGACGAGTAATGCCAGCCGCCATACCGGTACCCATCGAAAAGACAGGCATTACCGCGTGGAGGAAAAAATTTTTCGTCAAGGGTGGTAAAAAGCCAAGAGTAAAAGGCGGGTCTGCTCCCCAAAAAGCAATTGGCAACCAATTCAATTTAACACCAAAGGTATAAATCAGAATAGGTCCCAAAACTAAGGTGGGAATAGAAACACTAATTACGGCTAAGAATGTCGTAATATAGTCTATCCATGTATTATGATTCAGTGCGGCGATAATTCCCAAAGGAATACCAATCGTAAATCCCACCGCGACAGACATTAAACCAAGCTGAATAGAAACGGGAAAAGTCTGAGCAATAATATCGTTTACCGTTTGAGAGGGCTGGCGGAATAAGGGGCCAAAATCACCTTGCAAAAGATTCCCTAAGTAAAGAAAAAATTGTTCATATAATGGCTTATCAAGTCCATAACGCCTTTCCAGAAGTATGCGAATGTGCTCAGGCATTGATTTCTGGCCAACTGCGTCAAAAGGTCCCCCAGGCATCGCCTGAACCAACACAAAGGTTGCCAAAACCATCAAAAAAATTACAGGAATCGCCATAAGAAGACGACGGATAATATATTTGGTCACAAGACCTCCAATCACATGGACTGAATTCTTTGTCGCTATAAAAAACAGGACTTTTTGTGGGAGCGGCACTTGCCGCTCCCACAAAAAACATTCATTATTTAAGCTTTAACTAGGTGCAGATGTTTGTTATTCAGCACCAAATGCAGCTTGAGCTTCTTGATCAATGGTCCAAGTGTACCACTGGTCACCACCGAACAAAGCCGGGGTACGAGTCAGCCAGTCATGTTCCGCAACAAAGCCGATGCGCACATAAAGCGGAGCAAAAGGAACTTCACCCTCTGGTCCAAAGAAAGCATCTTCGATTTGCGAGTAAAGTTGAATGCGCTCTTCTGGATCAGTGCTTGAGCGAGCTTGTTCAATCATAGCATCAATGTCGCCACAGGTGCGGCGAATACGCTCAGATGTGTTGTCGCAGTGCAATACATCGCCAACCCAGTTATTTTCATCAGCGTAGTCAGGACCCCAACCGAGTGTCCACATATTGGGAGCTTCTTCGTCATCAAGTTTAGTGGTTGCCAAGAGTTCTGAGAAGGATTGTTGTTCGACAGTAATCAAATCAGGGCTACAACCGAGGTTCTCTGCCCAGTTTGCTTGAGCAAATTCAATCCAGTTAAGAGTGGATTGTCCGCTATAACCTAAGAGGGAAACTTGCGGGAAGCCTTCGCAATTGGGGTAACCGGCAGCAGCCAGCTCAGCAGCAGCATATTCAGGATCGTATCCAACACCAACTTCGTTGATGGGAGGAGCACCGAAGATTCCAGGAGGAGCAAAGTGCTTCATAGGGAGACCCTGTCCTTGGCGGACGGTTTCGTTGAAGGTCTCACGATCGAAGGCAGCACTGAATGCACGGCGAACATGAACATCATCAAATGGAGGTTTCGTCTCGCGGAAAGCAATATAGAAGACTGCCAAATCAGGAATCTGAATGGTCTCTTCCGGGAATTCAGCCAAGTGGTTTTCCAACTCAGCATCAGGAATGCCAGAGGTTTCGACTTCGCCGTTTAACCATAAAGCATAACCAGTGGTAGCATCAGGAACAACATTAGTGACGAAAACGTCAATATTGCCGCCGCCCTGCATATCTTCAGGCATAAGCGGGTTACGAACAACTGTGCGCCCAACGCCATGAATCCACTGATCCAAGAGATAACGGCCATCGGTAACTATTGTGCCATCTTCTGCCCAGTTTCCACCATTTTCTTCAATCGCCCAAGAGGGAACAGCAGCCAAAGGCCACATGGGGGTCATGGAAAGGAAATATGATGCGGGGAAAGGCAAGGTGATGACCAAAGTTTCATCGTCCACAGCTTCTGCACCAATAGCATCATACATTTCATCAGGAACATTTTCGGGATCATCGTAGTAAAGGGTATCTTCACAACCAACAATCTGCGGGGCGATAACACTGCTGTAATAAGCACCAAGATTAGGGTCACAAGAGCGTTTGATACCATACTCAAAGTCATGAGCCGTGACAAAGCGAGGATAGCCATCAGCGTCAACTTCCTGGACAACTTCGTGAGTATCAGAGTTGTAGGTCACCCAAGGAATATCTGTACGGATAGTGAAGGTATAAGTCATACCATCATCACTAACTTCCCAACTTGTGGCACCTTCAGGCACGATTTCAGCAGTATCTAGATCATAATTGGTCAAGTGAACGAATAATTGTTCAATATAGTTAATGGAAACTACATCTTCACCAAGTTGTGGATCAAGAGTAGGAATATCTGTGGTTGAATAGCCATGGAAAGTAACGGGATTATCCAAAGCAATGGTTGCGCTCATTGGCTCAGGCTTGGGAACTTCCGTTGGGGCGGCAGGAGCTTCTGTAGGGGCAACTTCTTCCACTGGAGCTTCTTCTGCAGGAGCTTCAGGTGCGGGAGCGGGGCTACCGCAAGCGGTAAGGATCAAGCTGCTGACAATCAGCAAACCAAGAACCATCCAAAGTGTTTTCTTCATTTCTTTTCTTCTCCTTCTTGAGAGTTGATAAAATATTAGGTTTGATATGAAAATCTTATTATTGTCTATATTAGTTAGGCAACCACCTCCTTTAGGTATTCTCTAATATATTTGAGAACAAAATCTTTATTTAACCAAATGGCAAGCAATCCAATGCCCTTTAAGAGCTTCACGCCATACTGGAGCTTCTTGACTACAGATTTCTTCTGCAATTGGGCAACGAGTGTGAAACCGACATCCGGAGGGTGGGTTTATAGGACTTGGAACGTCACCTTCTAGGATAATACGCGTGCGTTTCTGTTCCAAAACAGGGTCTGGAATCGGAACTGCGGAAAGCAATGCCTGTGTGTATGGATGCAAAGGATTCTCATACAAATCATCACGCGGAGCTAATTCAACAATTTTGCCGAGATACATGACCGCAACACGATCTGAGATATGACGAACCATGCTCAAATCATGAGCAATGAATAAATAAGTAAGACCAAATTCTTCTTGTAGTTCTTCGAGTAAATTAACGACCTGCGCCTGAATGGACACGTCCAATGCAGAGATTGGCTCGTCACAAACGATGAAATCCGGCTGTAAAGCCAAAGCTCGCGCAACGCCAATTCGCTGGCGTTGACCGCCAGAGAATTCATGCGGATAACGGTTGATAAAGAAGGGATTCAAGCTAACCAGTTCGAGTAACTCTTTAACACGCTCTTCCCGTTCAGCGGCGGTACCAATATTATGGATTTCCAAAGGCTCTGCGATGATGCTTCCTACAGTCATACGGGGATTAAGAGAGGCATAAGGGTCTTGAAAAATAATTTGAATATTACGGCGCATTTCACGCATATCAGCATTAGATACTGAGGTCAAATCTATGTCATTATAAAAAACTTTCCCTGAAGTTGGTTTATGCAATTGGAGCAAGGTACGTCCAGTTGTTGATTTACCACAACCACTCTCGCCAACCAAACCTAAAGTTTCGCCTTTATAAATATCAAAAGAAATACTATCAACAGCCTGCACCGCACCAACTTGTTTTTGGATAATTATTCCCTTTGTGATAGGGAAGTGTTTGGTCAGGTTCTCTACACGGATAAGGGGAGTTTGTTCGCTCATCGAAGTTCTCCTGTGCTCATGTCTACCCAACAAGCCACATAATGCTCTGGAGACCTTTCTTCTAATACGGGGTTTTCTTTCAGGCATTTATCCTGAACAAATTTACAACGTGGGGCAAAGGGGCATGCAACGGGCTTTTCTAAAAGTGCCGGTGGCAACCCTTCAATAATCTCTAATTTCTGTCCAATACTGCTGCCATCTACACGCGGCAACGAACGTAATAATGCGGTCGTATAGGGGTGTTTTGGATTTTCGTATAGCTCAATGACAGGAGCATTCTCTACAATGAATCCAGCGTACATGACAAGAACGCGTTCGGCGAAGCCAGCAACCACGCCCAAATCATGGGTGATCCAGATAACAGCCATGCCCAACTCGTCACGCAGGCGTTTGACCAAATCTGCAATTTGCGCTTGGATGGTCACATCCAAGGCTGTGGTAGGTTCATCAGCAATCAATAATTCGGGGTTACATGCTAAAGACATTGCGATCATTACACGCTGGCGCATCCCACCTGAAAACTGATGTGGATAATCTGAAAGATGTGCTTCGGCATCCGAGATCCCTACCATTGTCAACAACTCAGCGACACGCTTTTCTGCTTGCCCTTTGTTCATGCCTAGATGAAGCAATAACGGCTCCATCATTTGTCTACCAATAGTAAGAACTGGATTCAGAGAGGTCATCGGGTCTTGGAAGATCATACTGATCTTAGCTCCACGAATATGACGAACTTCTTCTTTCGACATTTTCATGAGGTCTTGCCCTTGGAATAAAATTTCTCCATTGACAATTTTTCCAGGAGGCATGGGAATAAGACGCAAAACGGACAGCATCGTCACGCTTTTTCCACATCCTGATTCTCCAACAACCCCCAATGTTTCCCCTTCCTTTAGGCTAAAAGAAATGCCGTTTACTGCATGGACAGTGCCATCAGGCGTGCTGAACTGCGTTTCAAGGTCTTTGACTTCTAATAACAAATTGGGCATCTACGCTATCCTTTTAAAAAGATTTTGCGGGCAAAAAGAAAATCCGCATCTTGTATAGACAAGCTCTTTGACAAACACAATAAGTACAGTAATTTTATAGCCTTTGGATTATACACTAATTTAAAAGAGCGTCAATTGTCATATTTCTCTTTTTTAAACTCCACGCTCTTGTTTTTAGGTCTCAGGGATATCCTTCTTGAGAAGGATATGCGAACCTTTTTGAGAAGGGTGCGAGATAAAAAGCCTCCCCAAATCCCGTTGGGGGATTTGGAGGAGGCTAAGAGAGGTCACTCTTCAATTTTGAATAATATCCCCGCACTCGCACCCTGCACTTCGGGGAAGTAACTCTGCCACGCGTGAGCGGGTAAAACGCGATATTCACCTGCCTGTAAGGGGATTAAGGTATAGCTCAAAACATAAGTGCCAGCGGGGAGATAATCGGCTGACCACTGGATATTTTCATCGCCAATTTGCGGATTGGTGAAATACCACCAACCCCAACCATCCGCAAAAGGATTATCGGGATCGTAGACACCCGCACTGTCCGCCATTTCGCCAAGCTGAGATGTTTTGAGTTGCTGATTGAGAATCTCCGTTCCGGCGGGGATATGGTCTTCAACCATCACATAATAGCTATCTTCGGAGAGGGTCAAAATTACCTGTGTTTTGATCTTTGCGCCATCTTTGAGTTTTACCACATCTAGCGGGGTGCAATTTTCTTCGCAGTCGGCATCATAATAGAGACGAGAAATTTCCATTCCCTGATTCAGAGCAGGAGCAGTGTCGGCAGCGCGATCGGCGAAGAGAGCGGCACGATAATAAAGTTTCCCCACACCCTCGCCACGCGTCAGATTGAGTGCGTTCGGTAGAGAGAGTTGCAAACTGTTTAGTAATGTAGTCGCCGTGACGGGAGTAAGCGCATTCGCTTGCCCGTTGGCGAGCATCTCGCCGTTCAAATCTACAAAGAAGGCGTAGCTGGCGTTCAACTCGTTGGCATTTTTCATCACTTCGGTTAAGGCAAGTAGCGACCAAGCGTTTTCATAAGTCGAAAGCCAATAGCCGTGGATATTGCGATGCGCCACCAAATAACGAACGGCATCGTTTACCAGCGGGCTGGTCGCGTCTTTTTGGGCGAGGGCGTAGATCACCGTCGCGGTGGTGTAGTTGGGCGTGCCAGGATTTCTCCACGAGGTAGCTTCACTCTCCCAATGTGCGCCACTCGCGCTTCGCCGCGCAGAGGTTTCTAGGTTGGCAAACAAGCTGGATGCACGCGCGTCCCCCACTGTTCGGGACTCAAGAGTCAGTGCGAGCAAGGCTTGCGCCCAGGGGCTGAGATCATCCCGCCAACTATCCAACTGATCCACCGCAATCGCGTCTGCGCCACCGGTCATTTGCATCACATATTGGATGAATGCCAAACGATCCTTCTCCCAAGTTTTCGGATTTGCGCTTGCTAAATAAGGAAGCGAAGCCTCGTGCAAATACTCACGGGCGTTTGCAAAAACCGTTTCATCAATATAAACGCCTGCATCCCGCGCCTGCCAAAGTCCGAAAAGGATATAAGCAGAAAGATAGGAGTCATTATTGGGGTTACCTCCGCCACCAAGCGTAGGAGACCCCATCACCCCTGAGCCACCGTCTGAAGTCGGCGTAACATACCAACCCCAGCCGTAATTTTCACCCTGATTATCGAGCAGTCGCTGCACGCCCTTTTCAAGCGAGGTTGCAAGACGCGCTTCTAAATCAGGATTATTGAGACTCGCTGCTTTCAAGGCATTATACGCGGCGATATTCGGCAAAAGATAAGATAGGATTGCCTCATTGCTGGCGGTCGATGCGGGTTCGGGGATTGCCTCCAGCCCCTCGAGAATGACGGCGGCGAGGGAGGCATCGAGCGTGACCTCCAGCTTGCCTCCGTTAGGGATAAAACTTCTCGGCAAAGAAATAGATTCCGTTAAAGTGCGCTCATCTGCTATGGTGCCTGCTGTAACGAAAGATTGCGGCGAGGTATAGCGCAAAATCGGCACCGCCCCCCCGACCGGACGAGTGATGTCTATATAATTACCAAGCTCTGAATTAAAGAGCAACTCAACTACATCGGCATCTTGCGCTATTCCCCACCACGAAACTTTAACTCGCCCGCCCGCGGGGACGGTAATCTGCTGTTCAATGGTGTCGGGATTATCGAGCAAGAATCCGATGGCTTGGAGAATTACGCGCCCGCTCAATTCTCCGGCAGTATTATTATGAACGATCGCGGCGATTTCAACATGGTCGCCAACGACAAAGAAGCGCGGCGTAACAGGACGAATCAAAACATCTTTTGTGCTGATAATTTGCAATTCTGCGCTCCCCACACGAGTATCAACAGTGGTGCCGCGTAAATCTACTTGCCAAGTGGTCAGATTATCAGGCAACACCATGCTCACTTGCGCTTGTCCGTTTGCATCTGTCACAATTTCCGCGTTCCAATACGCGGTGTCGGGAAAATCATCGCGTACAACGATAATATCTTCGCCGCCGCCACCTCCCAGTCCACCGCCAAAATCAAGAAAGACTCCATAAAGGCTATGCCCCGCTAGAGAGAGCGTTGTACTCACGCCGAGACCAACCTGATCGTAAAAAGCAGTTTCGATGGGTTCTGAGTTCGGGTCGGCAAGAGCGAGCGCGGCGAGGTCTACCACCGCCAGAGAGAATTCTCCCTGCACGGGCGCACCCGTAGAATCGGTCACTTGGACGCCAAAGGTCACTTCTCCGCCCGGCTCCGAACGCATCGGCTGGGAGGTGAGGCTCACGTTCAAGAGTTGCGCCGCGGCGGAAATATCAAGTTCGGTATAGCCCACACGGAAATCGTTGCCGCTGAGCAAAACAACCGAGAAATACACGGTGGGTGCGTCATCTTCCGTCAGCGGGAGGTTGTAGATTGTCCCACCGGCTTCTATGTTAACAATTTCGGATTTGTGGATTGTGCCGCGCTCGACCGTGACCAGAGCCTGCGCGATCGTATTCAGCGGATTCGGGATGAAAATCTGCGCGGTGTCGCCGGGCTGATAGGAATCGCGGTCTGCGGTGAGTTGAACGCGTTGTTTTGGCAGATTCGGGTAGAGAGCTTTCTCCGCACCCGTCACCCAGATTAGGATTTGGGTAGAGGCGTTATCTCCACTCAAATCGAGGACGTAGGTTCCCGGTCGCGGCGGGGTAAAGGAGAGGCGTGCCGCACCATCATCGCCGGTGGCGAAGTTCGCGTTGCTAATCGGCGTATAGACGGGGGTGTATTCACCGGCATCGTCTTTTTCCCAAGTAACCTGCTGAAAAGCAGCAAACAAGTTTTGGGTGGCGAGCGGATCGCCATTCCAGTCCACCGTTGAGATGTCAAATCCCATTTCTGTTTCTTTTCGTCCGAACCAGAGGTCAGGTCGCACGCCAATATAGAAATTTTCAGGATGCGCGGTAATGCTCATCCGCTCACTGACCCATTGCCCACTTTCATCAATCGAGGTAACTTCGAGGGTCAGTTCACGCGTTCCTTCGGGAATATCCAAATTCTCGAAATTGAGTTTCAAGATACCATCTGCATTGGTAACGCCCTCGCCCTCCGCTAGGAATGAGCCATAATAGCCAAAATCCGGATAATAGTTCATCCAACCGATATCAAGCGTCCCGACACGATATTCAGGGATGTGGAAATATCCCTTATCTTCGTAAAGCGACCAGCGGATGGGAAGATCGCTGGCGGGGGCATCGAAATAGTACTGCGCTGAAACCTCTGCACTGAAATTTTCCCCACTTTTGAATTCAGCCGAATCCATTTCGAGGGAGAGATTGATTTCCGGTTTGCGATAGTCAGCAACTTGGAAATTGGCGGAAAATTGCAATTCGCTATTATAAAAAGAGTAATACCCCGGCGGCGCGTCTTCGGGAAGGGTATAAGAGCCGTGTGCGGTACCGTATTCCGAAAGGGTGGGATTAAGAGAAGTGAGATTGTCACCAAGACTATTTGAAACCGTGAGCGGAAGGGAGGTCTGCGTGGGCATGGTATAACGTCCATCGTAGGCTTCACGAAAAATGGCACGGAAATAAACCGTCTGCCCGGGGCGATAAATCGGTCGGTCGGTGTAGAGATAAATTTCGCTATGCGGCGGACGTTCATCGGAGCGAAGCGAAAAATTCCACGCATTGAAGTTCTCTCCCCAAGTGGAGGAGCCAAAGCCAAAATCATCATCGCCCGGTTTCCCTAACATAGCGTAAAGATTTTGGTATCGCTCAACTTGTACAGGAATTTCACCATGCCACATGCCCTGTTCATCGGTCACACCTTCGGCAAGAATTGCGCCCTCTTCATTATAGATCGTGACAGGTTGCCCTAAAAGACGCGCTCCCGTCCCCAATTCGGTTGCCCAAATAAGAGCATCGGTTGCGCTATATTTAAAAACCAAATTAACCTTGCTAACGATAATATAATTGGGGGTTTCGCTCCCCTCTTCGCCGGTTTTCCAGAGCAATAAGGAATAAATACCCGGTTTAATCGAATCTGCTTCGGGAGCAAAATTAATTGCAAAAGTTTCGCTCTTATTTTCTTCTATATCCAGATACTCTCGCCAAGAAACACCGTTTTCCGGCTGATAGCTCCGGCGTTGGTCGTAGCCATCATCCCCAAAGAGGGTGAAGAAGACCGCCAAAGGCACTTCGCCCAAAGTCATGCTCACGCTAGGAACATTCACCGCTTGGATATAAAAAAGCGGATTATTTGCGGCAGAAAAATAAAAAGGAGAACCAAGATAAGGGAAAGTAATTTTCGGCGCAGGCTTGGGCGTAAAGAATGGAAAATAAAATTCTTCGCCTAATTCTTGCCCCCAAATATCTTTTAGCTCTGGTGCGATGCGAACCGTATAATACGTTTCTGGCTCAAAACTCCCGATAAAGTGGATAGAATCCTCATACACGTTCACATCAAAATCTGAGACTTCTGGTTTTATCGAAAAGTAATCTTCAATATTTTCAGTATCTATAAATGTAGAAAAGGAAATATGACCGGAGCCATATTCATCCGTTTCTCCATTTCTTTCGGGGTCTGTAGAAACCACCTCGAAATTCGGCGAGGAGTAAACCTCCACATCCCAATCGTTTGCGAGCGAAGTCCCGCCTTGCGCCAATGTATTTCCATTTAAAAGGAAGCGATAGCTGCTATCTCTCGTTAAAAGCTCATCAACGATGAAAGTAAAAGAGCGCGCGTCCTCTGCCCAGTCGAATTTTCCGGCAACTTCCAAGCCCTCCGCAGTGAGAAAAGAGAAATTCTCCTCCACGCTATTTTTATTCATCGGCTGGTTAAAGGTAAAAGTCCATTCCAAATCAAGGGGAAGCGGAATTTCTGTAGAAGGCTCAATCTCCAGTAAACGCGGCAACGCAGTCGTGAAAGACCAGCCCACGCTCGCTTTCGGCGAAGTCCCAGCAACACTCTTCAAATCGGAGGCTAAAGTCGCGCGGTAAGTTGTCCCACCCGCCAACGCTTCAGGATAAAAAATATAGGTGCTGGTATTCAACCATTCACCCCGTCCCGCTGCGCTTGGCTCTAAACTGAACGCGGCTGGCAAAGTCTCAGAATCTGCGCCAAGTGGGACAACCGGCTGATCGAAACTGACCACCACTGCCGAATCAACGCCCAAATCCACACTCCCGTCTTTCGGCAAAAATTGGACGGGACGTAGCACATTCGCGACATTAAAACGATATTGGACTGCCTCAGCTAATACGCCTCCCATAGCGGCTTGCGCCCCCGCTTCAAACGTGAAATTTAGGCTTGCTCCCGCCTCCAAAGATTCGCTTGGCGTGAACTTAAGCGTGGCATCATCCGCCCAGATAAAATTCCCCGCCACCGCCGGTTCGACTTTCAATGCACCCTCCACCGAGGCATGATTCATCGGTTGGTTGAAATAAAAAACTATCTCCTCATCTAAACCGATTTTGCTCCCCCCCAACGGAACCGTCTCTACGATAGAAGGCGGCAAAACCGCCTCCTGAATGGCAGTCGGAGTCGCCGCGGCAGATTGCTCCGTAGCAGGTGCAAGGTTTGGCAAAGCGATTTGATCCGTCAACGAACAAGCGGAGAAAATCAGCAAGAAAATGATTAAGAGAAAAATTATTTTTCGATTAGAGAGGGAAAATATACGCATAAGAGCCTCACAAAAGGTGGATAAGCAAAGTTCCCCTACATTATACTCGCTATGCTATACTCTTAAAATATCATCTTCTTCTCCGTTCATTCGGGATAAATTATGAGCGAGCTTTCTCAACTCAAATCAAAAAAACACCGTGCCTAAAAAAACCATCTCCCTCCTTCTCGCAATCATCTTCCTCGCAAGCTGCACCCCGCCAACCAGCCCACCAGCCTCTCCCTTCCCTCCTACCCAAACAGAAACCCTCCCCACAGAGGAAACGCTCCCGCCACCTGCCGAAACGCACGAAACCATCCGCTACGCGATTTTAGCCCCGACTACTTCCGTCAATATCTGGTCGCTCTTTGACGAAGCGGGAGCCTCCTACGAGAATTATGCTATCCAAGCGAATGATTATCCGCGTCTTTACACCCTCAGCCTGCCAAATAACGAACTCAGTCCGCTCCTCGCGGCGGGATTTCCTTCTCCCATCGTGCCGGAGGGCGAATACTTCACCTCTACCCTCAGCCTGCGCCCCAACCTAAAATGGGATGATGGCTCTCCCCTCACCGCCGAAGATGTCGCTTTCACCATCAACACCGCCCTCGCCTTTGAACTCGGCTTAAACTGGGCAACTTTCTACGCCAGCCTCGATCACGTTGAAGCCCTCGATGCCGAAACGCTCAAATACTATTTCACATCCCTGCCCAACGCAGGCGATTGGCAGCACGGCGCGTTAATCGGCGTTTTTGCTAGTAAAAGCTACTGGGAGCCAAAAATCGCGAATATCAAAAAACGCCTCCCCGCCTCCGAACCAAATCCCCTCATTGCTGAATATCAAGCTAAAATCGAGAAGCTCCAAGCCGAAGAGCAGAGCATTCTCAAAACTATGCAAAGTCTCGTCGCGGGGAGTGTCGATTATCGCACCCAAGAAAGCCTCCTCGATAAAAACACAAGCGAGCAAGAAGTTCATAAAAAAGAAATCGCAAATATCGAAAGAGAAAGAAGAGAAAGTTTTTTAGCGGCTCGCACCGCTCTCTACGCCCTCGATAATCAAAACGAGCCTCGTACGGAATTAGCAAAAAGTGCCACCTATACCCTCTATCAACGCGATACCGCCCTTCAAGCCCTCCTCGATGACGAAATTGATTTCATCCTCTCCCCGCAAAGCCTCTCCCCCACAGAAATCGACCAACTCTCAAACGACCCCGCCATCCGCTTTTTCGAGAGTCGCCGCAACGACATCCGCTTTTTAGCTTTCAACCACCAACGTAGCCCCTTGGATGATATTGCTCTGCGCCGCGCCCTCTCCTGTTTGATTGATGCTAATTTTCTAGCAACTGATTTATTGGATGGAGCGGTCGTCCCTGCATTGGGCTGGATACCCCCCGAAAACATCGGATGGCATACCAGCATAATCGAGCCACCCTGCTCCGGGCTGGATTCGAATGCCCGTCTCGCCGCGGCGACGCGGACTCTGCAAAAAGCGGGCTATGCTTGGGAGCAAGAACCAAGCCAAAATCACGCGGGGAGCGGCTTGAGCCTCCCCTCAGGTGCAGACTTCCCCTCCCTTAGCCTTCTCGCCCCACTTGAAGATTCATCCCGCGCAGCAGCCGCTTCCTATATCGCAGACGCGGCGCAACAGCTTGGCATCCCGCTCACCGCAGAATTCATCCCCGCTGACGACCTTTTTTTTACGGTCTACGGCATCAACAATTACGATTTGGCAATTGTCGGCTGGCACCTTTCGCTCTACCCCGATTATCTTTGCAATTTTTTCACCGGAGAAAATATCTCCAACTACCAAAACCCCGCGCTGGATGAAAAATGCGCCGATTTTTTAAAAACCAGCGAAGTTGAAAAAGCGCGCGAGCAACTCTTCCAAATCGAAGTTTTGCTTTGGGATGACCTACCCGCCGTGCCGCTTTTCTCCGGCAAAATTATCGAAGCCTCCCGAAATATCTCATTGCCCTTTGCGCCTCCGCTCGGAGGCGTTGCCTCTGCCCTCTACGGCACACCTGATTTTTTTAGGTAACCCTTCGTCCAAATCTATACAATCAGTTAACAAAACAAAAAAACTACGCTGCGTTTCACCTCAAAGCCGTAAATCTTTGCTATAATTGCTCATTATTCTGATACAGGGATTCTCCTTATGACTCATCGTATTCTAATTGTCGACGATCATCGTGACATAATTCGCCTGCTCCACTCTGCGCTCGATTCGCTGGAGCATGATTTCGATATCATCGAAGCCCCTTCGGGAGAAGAGGCTTTCTTAGAAGTTTCGCGCAGTAAAATCGATCTCGCCGTGCTAGATTATCTACTCCCCGGCATGTCCGGCTTAGAGTTGATGGCAAAAATTTCCGCTCGTAATCCGGAAGCGCAAACGATATTGATTTCTGGGTCTAAAAAGAGGAAAATTCGCAAAGAATTGCGCGAGGCGGGGGCATTTGCTTTTTTTGAAAAACCCATCTCCTTAACCGATTTTCTTGATGCGGTAGAACGAAGTTTAGAGCTAGAGAGAACCGTTCTCCCCACAGAAGAAGATGATGAAAGTTCCGATGCCCATAAGAATATGTCCGGCTTGCTCGCCAAATTTAGGCAGAATATGGATGCCCAAGTCATTTTCTTGCTCTCCGATCAGGGGCATGTTTTAGCTAGAGCCGGTTCATTAACCGATAGTAGTCTCGAAGCCTCGCTTCTTTCCGCTTTAATGGGCATCTTCCGTGCAGGACAAAAAGTGTCCGGCTATATTCATCAGGAAACCCCGTTGAGCTACCATATCTTCCCCGGCGGCGACCAAGATATTTTACTAGTCCCCGTCAACCACACCCACGCGCTCATCGTTGCGGGAGAAGAACTTGCTGCTCGCAAAAAAGTGCTTGACCTAACTGACGCGTTAATGATGCTCAAAAGCGAAGTTGAGCATGTTCTCAATGCGATGGGCGTTTCCCGCCCCTCTGCTGAAGAAATGAATAAGTATCTTGAGGAAGAAGACGTGCCAGAAGAACTCATCGAAGACGAAATCACGTCAGGTGAATTGGATGCCCTCTTCAAACAAAAAACAAAAATCCAAACCAGCGAGATAAAATCTTTCTGGGATGATGCAGTAGACGCACAACAAATCCAAGAAGTTGATGCCGACAAACTCTCCTACGAACAAGCCCATCAATTGGGACTAACCCCCGAGGATAATACCTAAGACTTTTGCGTTATCCTTCCCCTTATGATACAATCTCGCCCGCCTAAAAATGGGCATACTAGGGGCATGGTGCAATGGTTAGCACACCGGCCTTTGAAGCCGTTGATCTTGGTTCGAATCCAGGTGCCCCTGCCAAATTCTATGTAAGAAAAAAGACAAGCCCTTCTCCGTTTTGGAAATCTGGGGCTTGTCTTTTTTTTCAATTTTTAAGGAAATTCAATGAAAACAACCTCCATCATCCTCGCGGCGGGGCAAGGAACCCGCATGAAATCCGATTTACCCAAAGTTTTGCATCCCGTCTGCGGAAAGCCGATGGTTTGGCACGCCCTTCAAGCCGCGCAAACAGTGACGGATGAAAAACCTGTGCTGATTATTGGACACGGCGCGGAGCAAGTCCGCGAAGCGGTTGGGGATGCGGCAAGATTCGTCATTCAAGAAAAAAGATTGGGGACGGGACACGCGGTACAACAAGCCGAATCTACGCTGAAAGGCGAATCTGCTTTTCTGCTTGTCAGCAGTGCCGATATGCCCCTCTTGCGCGCGGGAACACTCTCACGGCTAATCGCCGCCCAAAAAGCGAATTCCGGTCCCATCACCATGCTCACCATCATCACCGATGACCCGCGCGGCTTCGGACGGATTATCCGCACAGAAGATGGGCGTGTAAAAGCGATTGTTGAAGAGGCAGATGCTACCGAAGCCGAAAAAGCAGTTAAAGAGTTAAATGTCGGCGCATATTGTTTCGATGCCGAATGGCTTTGGGAGGCGTTAAAACGCATCCCGCTCTCGGCAAAGGGAGAGTATTATTTAACGGATACCGTCCAATTAGCGGTCGAGGCTGGTTTGCGTGTTGAATCGATTCTGCTCGAGGACGCGGTCGAAGCCATCGGGGTTAATACTCGCATCCATCTCTCTGAAGCGGAAGCAGGCATGAGATCACGCGTGAATCGGGAGCAGATGCTCAAAGGTGTGACTCTGCTAGACCCCGCATCCACCTATATCGGCATGGATGTGAAAATCGGTCAGGATACAGTCATCCACCCGAATACTTTTTTGCGCGGCAAGACGGAAATCGGCAAAGGCTGTGAAATTGGTCCGAACACGATTATCACCGATTGTAAAATCGGCGACCGTTGCGAAATTTTGGCATCCGTGCTGGAAAAAGCCGTGTTGGAAGATGATGTGGATACAGGTCCTTTTGCTCGCTTGCGAAAAGGCGCGTATCTATCAAAAGGTGTTCACATGGGCAATTTTGGCGAGGTGAAAGATTCGCATCTCGGCGAGGGCGTGAAAATGGGACATTTTTCATATATCGGCAACGCCACAATTGGCGCAGAGACGAATATCGGCGCGGGGACGATTACCTGCAATTATGACGGCGAGAAAAAGCATCATACCGAGATTGGCGAGGGCGTTTTCATCGGCAGTGATACGATGCTAGTCGCCCCACTCGAAATTGGTGACAGGGCGCGTACCGGAGCCGGTTCGGTGGTTACCAAAAGCGTTAAGGAAGATACGCTCGTGGTCGGGATGCCGGCACGGGCGATAAAAACGTTAAAACATTAAAACGTAGAAAAAGGAAAAATCTTGATACCAACCAAAGTGGGCATTCTCACCATCGCCCTCCTACTTATTTTAGATTTGGTCATCGCGGCAACGCGAGTGAGTCTTTCTAATTTGCATATTGCCCAATTAGATATTCAAAACAAAAACGCCAAACGCATCATCTACTTGGTCGAAAGTCCGCGCTTAGGTGCAATTTTGCGCTTCAGCCAAACCCTAATGCGTTTTGGCATCGCTATTTTAAGCTTTAACCTTCTCGAAAAATGGGCAATTGGCTTTCAGATTATTGCGCTCCTCTTGATAGCTCTTTTCATGCTCTTAATCGAATTTACGATTGAGACCAATGTTTTAAAAAACGCCGAAGATTGGGCATTGCGTTTGGGGTTATTCGGGCGCGCCCTGCTTTTCATCTTTACGCCTTTCGTTATTTTGCCGCTTCTCCTTCTCGACCCACGCCGCATCACCCAAAGCTCCCTCGCCCAAATGACTGAAGACGAACTCAAACTCTGGGTTGCCTCCGAAGACGAAAGCGGCAGTCTTGAACCCGAAGAACGCCGCATGATTTACGAAATTTTCCAATTTGGAGAAACGATGGCGCGCGAAATCATGGTGCCGCGCATTGATGTTCTCGCCCTCGATGAAAAGGAGACCACTCTCTCCTCCGCCGTCCGAGCCTTTCTCGATTCGGGCTACTCACGTCTCCCTGTTTATAACGAAAGTGTTGATAATATACTCGGCTTCCTCTACGCCAAAGACCTGCTCCCCAGTCTCCAATCAAAAGAACAAGAATTCAATCTTCGCGCCCTACTACGCGACCCTTATTTCATCCCCGAAACAAAAAAAGCAGATGACCTCCTCGCCGAAATGCAAGAAAAACGTTTTCACATGGCAATCGTTGTCGACGAATACGGCGGCGTTTCCGGCGTTGTGACCCTCGAAGACATCATTGAAGAAATCATCGGCGAAATCCAAGACGAATACGATGAAAGAGAAGAAGACCTCTTTGAAAAAATCAGCGAAGATGAATTTCTATTTCTCGGCAGAATCGACCTAGACGATTTTTCTGAAATCATCGGGACGGATCTCCCCGAAGGCGATGCGGACACCCTAGCCGGATTTCTCTACGAAAAACTGGGACGCGTCCCCCAAGGCGGAGAAATCGTCCGCGAGAGCGGCTTGCTACTGACCATCGAGCAAGTCTCCGCTCGCCGCATTCGCCGCGTCCGCGTTACACGAGAAAACCCTCTTCAAGAAAAAGAGATTGAAGATAAGCAAAACGAAGAATAAATTTCATTTTTATCCCAAATAGTGAAATAATGATGAATAAAACAGCCCCCTCCTCGCAAGTATTAATTAACCTCGCCAAGGAAACGCGCAAAAAAGCCTACGCCCCCTACTCTAACTATCACGTTGGGGCAGCCTTACTCGGCAAAAGCGGAAAAATCTATACCGGCGTGAATGTTGAAAACGCGGTCTACCCGCTGACACTTTGCGCCGAGCGCGTTGCTCTCTTCAAAGCCATCTCCGAAGGCGAACGCGAATTTGACGCGATTTCAGTCGTTACCGATAACGGCGGTTCTCCTTGCGGCTCTTGCAGACAAGCCCTCGCGGAATTCGGGCTGGATATAATCGTCTATATCGCGGATGGAGAAGGGAATCTCATCGAAGAAACCACCGTCCGAGATTTATTGCCGCGAGCTTTTGGTGCAGAAGATTTACCGGAACGTAATTCCTAATATCACATGAACTCTCCTCGCTCGTTTAACGTAGAAGCCATCGTCCTCCGCCACCGTGACTGGGGCGAAGCGGATCGTCTGCTCGCCCTCTACACCCGTCAACGTGGGAAAGTTAGCGCGGTCGCCAAAGGAGCGCGAAAAATCCGCTCCCGAAAAGCAGGACATCTCCAACCCTTCACACGAATCACTCTCCAACTCGCCCGCGCTCGAGGACCTTATATCATCACCCAAGTCGAGACCTTAGACGCGTATCTCCCTCTTCGCGAGGATTTAAATTTAACGGGAAATGCCTCCTATATAGTCGAATTGCTCGATCGATTCACCTATGACGAAGAAGAGAGCAATCTCGCCATCTTCAACCTGCTCAACGATAGCCTCAATCGCCTCTCACGCGGGGATGATATTTGGACAGTCATCCGCTACTACGAAATGCGCCTGCTCGATTATCTCGGATTCCGCCCGCGCCTTTTTCATTGTGCCGGCTGCGAAGCAGAAATCAAAGCCGAAGAACAATTTTTCTCCGCCGAACAGGGCGGTGTCCTCTGCCCCGCTTGCGGATTTAATTACCCCTCCGCGCGTCCTGTAAACATTGAAACCCTCAAATATCTCCGTCATTTTCAACGCAGTTCTTACCAAGATGCACAACGCGCAAACCCAAACCCAAAAATGCGCTCGAATATTGAACACTTGATGCAATTCTATTTAACTTATATTTTGGAACGCGGTCTTAACTCCCCGCAGTTTTTAAAAGAAGTACGCAGATGATGAATAGCGCGGGCTGAGTCTCGCCCCTACTCTTTTTTCTCCCACCCCGTCACAAATAAAACACCCAAAATCCCCGCCAGCCAGCCAAATTGCCGCCAAATGAGACTCTGCAAACGCGCACTTTTGAAACGGTAGAAAAATTTCGCGATAAAAGTCCGCCGCCACAAGGCTCCGCCCAGTCGACTGCGTAATAATCTACTGTGATAGCCTTGAAAACCGAAATCGTTTTTCTCAAAGGCGTGCAAAATCGTCTCCGCCGCGACACGCCCGTAGCCCAGTGCGGGACTAATCCCCTCGCCGAGAAGCGCATCCACACCGAGGGCATCACCGACTAACAGAACACGCGGAATCGCGGCTCGGCTACTCGGTGCATACCAACGAATCGGATGCCCCTTCAACTCGTAATCATCTAAGTTATAGCCGTGATTTTTCATCTCCTCCGCAAGAATTTTGCGTAAAGGCACACGCTTCTCTCTTTTAACGATATTGCTGTCGTAAATGCCCCAACAACGCTTCGCTTTCCCCTTAATTTGAGTTGGGAAATTCCAAAGATAACCGGAAATTCCTTGCGGAACGGAGAGAAAATCAAAAGAGGCTTCCCTTTGCCCTCCCCCTGAGGGAACTGGCGTAATCACCTCCAACGCTCTCCCGACATGCGGCGGAGAATTCGCATCCACCGCGCGGCGAACAATACTATTTGAACCGTCTGCGCCGACAACCACCTTTGCGCGGAATTCACCGTGATTTGTTTCCACGAGAACGTAATCATCCAAAGCCTTAACTTTTTTAACGGTCACTTCTTCTCGAATTTCCACGCCGCGTTCTTTGGCTTTTTCTACCAGCCACGCGTCAAACTCATCTCGGCGCACAACGCGAAAGATGGGATTTTTGTTCAAAAAGCGCGCGGTCAATCCCCGCCCCGCATAGTTGAAATAGGCTTTGTCCACATCTACAAGCGGGACTTCGCTCAGGTCAAGATTCAGTTTGGAGAGAATTCGCTGCCCCTCGATGAGAATCCCTCCAGCGCAGAGTTTTGGTCTTGGGTGGCGAGATTTTTCTAAAATAACGGAAGCAAGTTCACGTCCACGTGCGTCACAATCCAAATGTAAAGCGGTCGAGAGCCCCGCTGGTCCCGATCCGATAATGAGAAGATCATATAGTTTAGTCATAGCCGAATTGTACATTATGTGGTATTTCTTTGTTGACTCTTTGCAAAGTTTTTCTTTTTTTCAGCAGGTATAATTTTTTTTGAGAATATCATTAGCAAAGAGGTAAAGAACATGGCAAAAAAAATATTTCTCTCTTATTCGCGCAAAGATAAAGATTTTGCGGAAAAAATAGCCACCAATCTTGAAAAAAACGGATATGTGGTTTGGTGGGATTTAACCGATATTGAGGGCGGAGATCGCTGGGCAAAAGAGATTCAGGAGGGGATCACAAAAAGCCAAATAATGGCTATCATTGTCTCTCCGAATTCGATTGCCTCAGAATGGGTCGAAAAAGAATTCATTTTCGCCAGTAAAAAAGGGTTGAAGATTGTTCCACTTCTTTATGAACATTGCGAACTGCCTATCTGGTTACTCAACCTACAATATATCGATTTAATTGGCGTAAATTACGGACATAATTTCAAACAGGTTTTAGAGGCACTTGAAAAATACGGGCGCAGAGCGGGCGATCTGAAAGTTGACTCACCAAAGCTAGTTAAGAGAATTACGCACGCCTCGCCTTATTGGCTTCTGATGATCATTACCTTGCTGATCATTTTGGTCGGTGCGCTTTTGAATCCCTTCGCCCCCGCACCGCTTCCCACGCCAACGCCGAGCAATACCACAACGCAGACCCCAACGGAGACACACACCCTAACCCCAACAAATACGAATACGCCCTTCCCCACAAATACGGATAGGGCGACAGCCTCTCCTACGGATGCGGGTGAAGAGACCGCGATTCCATCCCAAACGGAATCGCCCTCCCCAACTCCCTCCGAGACACCGACTCAAGAGGAGCTTGCTTCCGTTATAAGGGACAACTCTGGTGCTGAAATGCTCCTCGTCGATAAGGGAACCTTCCTCATGGGCAACAATAAAAGCGATGCAGATGAAGCCCCCGTTCATATTCTTATGATGGATGATTTCTATATTGATAAATACGAAGTCACCAATGCCGATTATACAAACTGCGTAGATTCACAAAACTGCACATTGCCAAAAAACACCACTTTCTACCTTTCAGCTTTATATAGCAACCATCCGGTCGTTTTCGTAAGCTGGGAAATGGCAAATGATTATTGCGCTTGGCGAGATGCTCGTCTCCCCACCGAAGCAGAATGGGAAAAAGCCGCGCGCGGCACCAACCATTTCACCTACCCCTGGGGAAATACTTTTGACGGAAACGCCCTCAACTTCTGCGATGCAGAATGCACCAATTCTTGGGCAAATAAAAGTTACAGAGATCGCTATACAATGACCGCTCCCATTGGGCTTTACCCTGATGGAATGAGTGCCTACAACGTCTTCGATATGGCAGGTAACGCAACAGAATGGGTTGCAGATTGGTACGCCGCAGATTATTACCTCAATTCGCCTAACGCCAATCCGACCGGTCCCGAAAGCGGTGTCTACCGCGTCCTACGCGGCGGCTCATGGTTCGACCGCAACTTGGATGTCCGCACCTTCACACGCGCACACCTACGTCCCAACGTGGCATATAACTACACCGGCTTCCGCTGTGCGAGGGATGCGGAGAAATAAGCAGGGCATTTTCCGTT
>JAOZOM010000392.1 GCA_029933275.1 Anaerolineales bacterium
TCCCCAAAACCCCAAAACCCCAAAACCCCAAAACCCCAAAACCCCTTCAAATTGAACTCGAAATAAAAGAATGAAAGACAATAATCCCACCTAAAGCAAGCGTTTTCATAAATATAAACTCATTAGAAGCATTTTCTGTGCACTACGGTCTCACCATACTCGTCATAATCAGCACGAGTGATCCACATGCTTCCGAAAGTGGAAAGAGTAGAAAGGGTTGATCCACCTTTCCAAACCATATATTTTCTATCGGGAGATGCGACAACTTTAACCTTCATTGTTGATGGAGCAAGTGTCTTGATCTCTTTGTAAAGTCTTTCCCCAAACCCATCGAACATTGTGCTTCCTCCAGAAAGGATAACATTTCCGTAGAGGTCTTTTCTAACATCAAGATCGCAGTTCATGATGGAGTTGAAGACCAACTTGTGGACTCCTGGGAATTCCTTTCCGTTGAGAGTTGGGTTGAAAAGGTATTCGGGCGTTTTGAAGCGCTGGACGGAAAAGGTGCAGATGTTGCCGTCGGGAAGCGTGTAGGTCTTCTCGAGCTCAGTTCCGGATTGCGCCTTTTTCAGCTCCTCCTCGTAGTCCTCGGCCACGTAGCAGAGTTTTTCCTTCATGTCGCGGACGATTTCTTTTTCGGCAGAGGTGTCGAAGTTGTAGTCGTTGTCCTTGAGGATCTTTTGCATCCAGGTCGTCAAGTCGCGTCCGGCGAGCATGTTCTTGTCGATGGCGTGGGGAATTTGGTATCCTTCGAAGATGGGCACGGTATGTGTCACACCATCTCCAGAGTCCACAACGATTCCGGTCGTTCGGCCAGCGGCGTAAAGGGACAGCACAGCCTGGATTTGGATGTACATGGCGGGAACCTCGTAGTCCTCAAACATAATAGTGCACATTTTTTCTCTGTTGGTCTTAGGATTCATCGGAGCTTCGGTCAAAAGCACGGGATGGTCACTAGGATTGTCTCTCAATTCGTTATAGTAAGTGTGCTGCCAGATCTTTTTCATGTCGTCCCAATCTTGGATGATACCATGTTCGATTGGATATTTAACGAGGCACACTCCTCTCTTCTGCTAAGCTTCATCTCCGATGAAGTACTCATCTCCTTTGTTATCTCCAACTCCAATCATGATTCCCTTATTCTTAGGTCTGGCGATAATTGAAGCGAAGACCGCACAAGGATGGTCGTCTCCTCCGTACCCGGCTTTCACCATTCCTGATCCGTTATCAATAACAATTGGCTTTGGTTGGTCGTCTCCTCCGTCTGACATGCTAGATAAATCTTTTAATAAATAAGCCAAATCTTGTGAAGGCCATAGCAAGGAGCAGAATAAAATGTAAAAGAGGAATGTTTCTAAAACTATTATCTCTTTGGCATATTCGTCTCGCCGCCAACGATGATCAAATATTTTGATAGATTTACAAATTCGTTATTCTGTAATTCCTCTTTACTTTCTTGATTTCTGGTAACTATTAGTTTGAGATAATCTCGTCCGAGAAGGAATGGGATTAATAATAATCGACAGATTTTTGCTAACTTTCAATGCAAAGGGGTTTTGGGGTTTTGGGGTTTTGGGGTTTTGGGT
>JAOZOM010000393.1 GCA_029933275.1 Anaerolineales bacterium
CTGCACAAAACTTGTCGCTTTATGAGCGTTATCTATCATATCCCGAATATAGTCAGTCCAAATACGATGAGACATCATATCGGTTGCGCCTCTGCCAAAATCCGCTCCCCGATATTTGGTTTTAGGCTGTCTTTATTTTCTTCTCTGTATAAAAAAGAGCCAAAGACTTCAAGAGAGTTTATGTGATGTTTTTTCTCAAAAAAGTGTCAAGAGCAGGTTGTGTATCCATATACAATAAGATTGACGAATAAACGAATATTGTGCTCGTACGAGGTGGTTATGATTCCAAACTTTCCCAATAGCGAGATAAATTCTATACCAACGAACTACCACACCAAATGCCAAAAGCGTCTATAATCCAACCAACCTTAAACCTTCACCCTTAAACCTTAAACCTTAAACCATGTCCACTGTAGACGAAGTAAAAGCCCGCATCGATATAGTCGATCTCGTTTCCGAGAGCGGCGTACAATTGCGTCGGTCGGGGCGAAACCATACCGGTTTTTGCCCTTTCCACAGCAATACGCGCACGCCTGCTTTTGTCGTCTGGCAAGAGACGGGCACGTGGAAATGCTTTGGCGAGTGCAATGATGGCGGCGATATTTTCAAATTCGTCATGAAAAAAGAAGGCTGGGATTTCAAAGAAACCCTCCGATATCTCGCTGAAAAAGCGGGCGTTGAGATGCAGCAGTACACGCCCCAGCAAAAAGAACAAGCTGAAGCCAACGACAATCTCCGCACACTGCTCGAAGAAATTGCTCTCTTTTATCACCAGCAACTCAAGACCCCTGCGGGCAAAAACGCCCTCGATTATTTGCACGAAAAACGCGGTCTCACCGACGAAACCATCGAGGCTTTCATGCTCGGCTACTCCCCCAATAGCTGGGATATGGTTACAAAACATTTCATCGAGCGCGGGCATACAGAGCAAGATTTAATGGATGCGGGGATGCTCTCTGAAAACGATTCAGGGCGACGCTACGATAGATTCCGAGACCGATTGATGATTCCCATTCGGGACGCGCGTGGACGTATGGCTGGATTCGGTGCAAGAACCATGGATCCGGAAGGAATCCCCAAATACCTAAACTCCCCTCAAACAGAAATCTTCGATAAAAGTAATCTCCTTTACGGGCTGGATCGGGCAAAAAAAGCCATCCGCACATTAGATCAAGCCGTGATCGTGGAGGGTTATCTTGATGTCATCACCCCGCATCAGGCTGGCTTTGAGAATATCGTCGCCCCGATGGGGACTGCGCTTGGCGAAGGACAATTGCGCCTGATTAAACGCTACACCCCCGGCAATCATATTGTCCTTGCGCTAGACCCAGATGCAGCTGGGCAAAAAGCCATTTTACGTGGACTAGAAGCCGCGCGCCAATCATTAGATCGTGAGACAGAATTGAAATTTGATGCGCGCGGTTATTTGCGTCATGAAGCGCGTTTACAAGCCGATTTGCGCGTGGCGAAACTCCCCGACGGCTTAGACCCCGATCAGGTTGTTTTACGCGATCCAGAAGAGTGGAAAAGGATTATCGCGAATGCGAAGCCCATCGTGACGCACGTCATGGAAGCTCTCGCTGCTG
>JAOZOM010000394.1 GCA_029933275.1 Anaerolineales bacterium
AATCATCTTGTTTTGACAAAATATTTTTACCACGTTTAACTACCGTGATACCAACTCTGTAGTGTCTACTTTCTTTGCCGTTTTGTCTTAAAAACTTCGCGTTCTTCCTGTCTTCGCGGTGAAAACAGGTCGTTTTTCACATTTCAAGACTTTTACAGAGTTTTCAGGAAGGTTAGAAAGTTGAAGATTGAAACGTTTAAACATTCAAACCTGCAAACTTGCAACCCGAAATTAAACCCGTTCCAAAATCGTGGCGGTTGCCATCCCATGCCCAATGCACATCGTCTGCAAACCGAATCGAGCTTTGCGGCGTTGCATTTCGTGGATAAGTTTCGTCATCAGCACCGCGCCGGTTGCGCCAAGTGGATGCCCCTGTGCGATGGCACCGCCGTTTACGTTCACCTTCTCCATATCGGGATTCAATTCCTTCTTCCACGCCAAAACCACGCTCGCAAATGCCTCGTTGATTTCGATTAAATCTATATCATCAAGGGTTAAACCATTCGTCATTTCTAAAACTTTTTTAGTCGCCGCTATGGGTCCGTCAAAAGCAATTGTTGGATCCGTGCCGATTACCGCGCGCGTCAAAACGCGCGCAATCGGCATCAAATTATAGCGTCCGACTGCTTTGGCGGAGGCGATTAGCAATCCCGCCGAGCCATCGCTAATTTGGGAGGCATTTCCCGCCGTGACCGAACCGCCTTCTTTGAAAACCGCTTTGAGAGAGCGCATCTTTTCGCGGTCGGGCGAGCGGCGAACTCCCTCATCAGCGGAGAAAATGCGTCCATCGGGGAGGGTGATTGGCAGAATCTGCTTGTCGAAATACCCCGCATCCATAGCGGTAGCAGCCCGAATATGAGAGCGATACGCAAAATCGTCCTGCTCCTCACGCGTCAGATTCCACTTTTCCGCAATCATTTCCGCGCTCAAGCCTTGATGAATCAGTTTTTTGGAAAGATTCGGCGACCATTCTTCGGGATAATCGTCCCCCAACATTTGATGGGACATCATCTCTGTGCCGCCCGCTAGGATTAAATCCGCATCGCCCGCGAGAATGGCTTGCGAGGCAAAGTGGACAGCTTGCTGGCTCGAACCGCACATGCGGTTAATGCTCACCCCCGGCACATGGGCGGGAAAACCGGCGTTCAGCGCACCGAGCCGCGCCAGGTTTGCTCCCTGATCACCGATGGGCGTGACGATTCCCCAAATCACATCATCGAGATGCTTCGGCTGGATTCCCGCTCGACGCACGGTTTCTGCCATAATTTGGGAGGTCAAATCAACAGGCAATATAGGGTAAAGCGCGCCTTTTTTACGACCAAGCGCAACCGCCGAACGAACTGCGGAGATGATAAAGACATCGGTATCGGACATGGGAGAGTCTCCTTATTTTCTGGGTTTTTCAGACTTCGCGGTGGAGCGGTTTCAAAGTTTCAAACTTTGCCACTGATTTCACCGATTTCACTGATTTTTGTTGCTTTTTTATTGTACTTTCGTGCGACTCACCTGCACTTATCTCCGCAGGCGCAAGTGTCGTGAATAGAGTTTTTGAGCTGCCGCGAAATTCTAAAGAACCTAATTTCT
>JAOZOM010000395.1 GCA_029933275.1 Anaerolineales bacterium
AACTATGCCAAAACTCCCCATCCCGATGTCCTCCCCCGACCTAACAGATGCCGAAAGACAGGCTGTTGCCAATGTTCTTGATACCCCCATTCTCAGTATGGGACAGCATCTCAAGGATTTCGAGCAAGCCTTTTGTGACCGTACTGGCGCAAAGCATGCCATCGCCGTTAATTCTGGCACAGCGGGATTGCATCTCTGCGTTCGCGCGGCTGGGATTGGCGAAGGTGATCTCGTCATCACCACGCCCTTTTCCTTTGTTGCCTCCTCGAATGTGATGCTTTTCGAGAACGCGATTCCCCTTTTTGTGGATATTGACCCGAAAACGGGTAATATTGACGTTGAACTCATCAAAGATGCGGTTGAGAATATAGAGAAATATTTACCCCGCAGGGGATTGAAGTCCGATGTTTCCCTGCATCGGCTAAAAGCCATTCTTCCCGTAGACGTATTCGGTCAACCTGCCGACCTCGACCCGATCAACGCTATCGCCAAAGAGCATAATCTGACCGTCATCGAAGATTCTTGCGAAGCCCTCGGCGCGGAATATAAAGGCCGTCCTGCCGGGACGCTCGGCGATTTTGGCGTTTTTGCTTTTTATCCTAATAAACAGATGACTACCGGCGAGGGAGGGTTAGTCATCACTGATGATGACGAAGCCGCCGATTATATGCGTGCTATGCGGAATCAGGGTCGCGCCCCCGGCGATACTTGGCTGACGCATACCCATCTTGGATTTAATTATCGCCTCGATGAAATGTCCGCAGCGTTGGGTGCGGTACAAATCTCTCGGTTGGATGAGATGCTTCTTAAACGGGAGCAAGTGGCAAACTGGTACGAATCGTATTTATCCAATGTTGAAGGTGTAGAAACCCAGTTTATCGAAAAATCCACAAGCCGAATGTCGTGGTTCGTTTACGTCGTTCGCTTTGATGAAAAAATCAATAGAGATGAACTCGCACAAAATCTGATCGCAGCCGGTGTCCCCGTTCGCCCCTATTTTGCGCCAATCCACTTGCAGCCTTATATGGTGAAGCAATTTGGCTATAAAAAAGGTGATTTCCCCATCACCGAAGATATTGGCAATCGCAGTCTTGCGCTCCCCTTTTCGGGCGTGATGAGCGAGGCGCAAGTTGCACAAGTTTGCGAGACGATTGCAGAATTGTTGAAATAAGTTGCTCCACGGAGAACACAGAGTGCCCCGCGTTTTTCTCTTAAACTCTGTGCACTCTGTGGCGAATAAAAAATGAAAGATAATCTCTTCCTTCCTCCTCGCCAACGCGGCATTCTCACGCACAGCATTTTGCTGATTGTGCTTTTCGCGCTGGCTTTGGGCGGAGGCTGGCGCACGACTCACGCCGCGGTCGGTCCTGCTTTCATGCTCGCAGTGTTGCTGACCCTCGCCTCCGCGCTCCCGATTCCTTTTCTTGCTTATCGCCTTTACGCGCTTCTGCGTGCTAATTATCATTTGGGGCGCGAAAAACTTTTGCTCTTTTGGGGCTTACGGGTCGAAGAAATTCCACTTTCGGATATCGAATGGGTACGTCCCGCCACTGATTTAACCGTCCCACTCAAACTGCCTC
>JAOZOM010000105.1 GCA_029933275.1 Anaerolineales bacterium
AAGTTTATTTGCGCTTGTTTTTTGCCAACCCACAAATTCTGTTAGAACTAGGTTTTTTTATCCCCCAATTACTTATTATGCTCCATATTCGCTCTCTCAACGAACTTTCATTGCAAAAAACTTGGCTCACAATCGGCGTTTTTGACGGCGTTCATCGTGGGCATCAAGAAATAATTCGCGCACTTGCTTTGGGCGCGAAAAAACATCAAGCTACGTCTCTTGTGATTAGCTTTTACCCACATCCCGCTGCGATTTTGGGGAAACGCGCCAAAGTAAAATACCTCACCCTTCCCGAAGAAAAAGCAGAAATTTTCGCTAATTTAGGGGTAGATTTTTTTCTCACACATCCTTTTAACCTAGAAATTGCTACTCTCTCCGCCAAAGATTTCATGGCAAAAATTCAAGCGCACGTTAAATTAGAAAAACTTCTGATTGGATATGATTTCGCACTGGGAAAAAACCGTCAAGGCGATGCTGCTTATCTAGCGGATTTGGGAAACGAAGCTGGGTATGCGCTACAAAAATTTGACTCCTTTTTAGCGGGAGATGCGGCAATCTCCTCCAGCCGTGTCCGAGATGCGCTCGTGAATGGACGCGTGCGCGATGCTCATCAACTTTTGGGGCGACCTTATGCCTTGCGCGGCTCCGTCATCCGCGGCGATGGGCGGGGACGCAAAATCAATGTCCCGACCGCCAATATCCAAGTTCACCCTGAAAAAATTATTCCGAAAAATGGAGTCTATGTCTGTTGGGCGATTCTGCGTGGAGAAAAATACCGCGCCCTCACCAATATCGGCATCCGCCCGACCTTTACGCCAGATAAAGAAGAAGCAAATATCGAAGTCCATATCCTCGATTTTCACGAAGAAATTTATGGCAAAGAACTGAAATTGGATTTCATCTCCTATTTACGCGACGAGAAGAAATTCGGCTCAGTAGATGAATTGCTCAACCAAATAGCGGAAGATATAAAGAAGGCAAAAGTGATATTATAGGGGGAACGTATTTCCGTATTTCATACAAAAGACTTCGCGTTCTTCGTGTCTTGGCGGTTTCAAAATGAAAAAACAAAAAATCTACCTTCTCTCCCCAAAAGAACTCTCCCCCGAAGTGATCGCGGTCACCTTTGCCAAAACTTCCCGTTCTCCCCTTAGCTTTAATGAAATTGCTGATGAACTCAGTGATGAATCCAGTGCCGAGTTTCACGAAAAATGGGTGGTCGGCTATGGTCATGCTTCGGTTGCCGAACATGCTGTTTTACATATTGCCATCGAAAATATCTCGCGGATGGCTATTGAGTGCATCGAATCGAATCGCCTCGCCTCCTATACCGAAAAATCCACCCGCTACCAAAAATGGGATAGCGATGCTTTCGTCACCCCGCCGGAACTAATTGGCGACCCGCGTCAAGAAATCTACGAAGAGACCGTCAAAATGCTCTTCCAAACTTATGCGGATTCACTTCTCCCCACGCGTGCTATTATCCAAAAGAAAAACCCTCGCAAAGAAAATGAATCAGACGCGGCATGGGATCGCCGAATCCGCGCCAAATATGTTGATGCTTGCCGATTCCTGCTTCCGGCGGCTTCCCTTGCCAATGTCGGCATGACTGCTAACGCTCGCGTTCTTGAGAGTGCCATTCGTAAAATGCTCTCGCATCCCCTCCAAGAAGTGCGTCAAATTGGAGAAGAGATTAAAAAAGTAGCCCAAGCCGAAGTCCCCACCCTTGTCAAATATGCGGACGCAAGCCCCTACCTCCGAAATTTTTCGCAATACGCGATAGGGAAAACGAAAAACACTTCATCTACTTCCTCTTCCTGTCAACTTATAGATTTTGACCCTGCCGCTGAAAACAAAATTCTATCCGCTGCGTTCTATCGTTTTGGCGAAAGTTCCTTTGCAAATTCTCTTGCGTATATCCAAAACCTAAGTAAAGCCAAACGCGCCCAACTCGCAGAAAAACTACTCGGTAGCATGAGCCGCTTCGATATTCCCCTCCGCGAATTCGAATATAGCCATTACACTTTCGACTTAATCATGGATCAAGGCGCGTATTTCGAGTTCAAACGTCATCGTATGATGACCCAAAGTCCGCAAAATTTAACGGTCAACCTCGGATATGCCACCCCCAGCCTACTCGCGGAGGCAGGCTTTGAGTCGCGTTATATCGCCGCGATGGATGCCGCCGCCGAAGCCTATCATCAAATCGGCGACCCGCATCTCGCCGCGTATCTTGTCCCCAACGGATTTAATCGGCGGGTTCTTGCATCTTTCAATTTGCGCGAAGCCTACCATTTTTGCCAATTGCGCGCCGCCAAAAACGCGCATTTTTCCATTCGTAAAATCGCCCGTCAAATTTACGCTGAAATCTCAAAATATCATCCCCTTTTGGCGAAATATATGCGCCTCCCCGCAGAAGAAACATGGCAGCAGCATTTGAAATAATCCTTCTCCTCCTTTTTTTTGGATTAACCGCCTGCGCCCCTCAAGCGGATGTGGAACCGCTCCGCGCGCCGACTTCGGCTGGGTCATTGCAACCTTATCAATCTCCTGTCCCCAGCGAGATTTCGCTTCCGCCTACCCCAGCACCAACCGAGATCCCGCTCCCTTCGCCGACCCCGCATCTCTACAAAATCGCCAAAGGGGATACGATGGGTGGCATCGCCCTCAACTTTGGGATTAGTACCGAAGCCCTGATCGCGGCAAATCCCGATATTTCTCCCTCGGCGATGTCTGTCGGGCAAGAGCTACGCATCCCGGACGATGACGTGCCGCTCGTTCTCGCTACTGTCGAGCCGCTCCCACTCGAAATTGCCTCGCCCGATTGTTATCCCACTCTTAGCGGCGGGATATGGTGTTTTATCTCCGTTTATAACGGGACAGGGGAAATCGCCGAGAGTGTTTCGGCAGAAATTAGCCTTTATGATAGCGAAGGAAAACGCCTCGCCAAAAAAACCGCATTCCCGCTCGTAGACCAGCTTCCCGCCGATGAGCGATTCGCGTTGCTTGCCTTTTTTCCCGACACATCGGCAAATGTGACCGCGTATGCTATTTTGCTCACCGCTCTCCCCGTTCCCGCAGAGGATGCGCGTTACCTTCCCGCTTCGTTGCGGAATGTGCTCACCAAACTTGCTTGGGATGGGTGTTCTGCAGAGATTAGTGGGGAGGTGGATGTCGAGGACGCATCCCGTTTTTGGGTGGTGGCAACAGCTTATGATGCGACTGGGAAGATTGTCGGCGCGCGGCGATGGGAATCGGTTTCGGGAGAGAAAGTGTTTGATTTAACGGTAGCAAGTTTGGGACATGCGATCGAATCTGTTGAGTTAATTGTCGAGGCGAAGCCCTAAGGTGAATCATCTACCTTACAGGAGTGAAAAGCCTTTTGTTTGACGCATCCTTTTCTAGGATGTATAATCTTCCCGTTATCATCTTTTTTTAAGGAATTTTTATGGCTCTAAATGGCAATCTTAGAGATTTTACAGTAACTCAACTGCTTAATTTGGTCAATCTGGCTAGCAAGACGGGGACGCTGGTGATTGAAGGTCCAAATGAAACCGCTGAGGTTTCGTTTCGCGAGGGCAAATTAGCGTATGCGATGATTGGGCGCGAGAATGGCAGTTTGGCATCTATCTTGCATAAGGGGAAAAAATTAAGTACAAGCCAATACCGCTCGATTCAACAACGAGCTGGGCATGTAACCGATAAGGAATTAGGGCTACTTTTGATTAACGCCGGTTATCTCTCTCAAGAAGATATTTTGACGACATTGCAGAAAAGTTTTATGGGGGTGATGCGTGATTTATTTACTTGGGTAGAGGGTTTTTTTCGTTTTGAGAATAACAAGTTACCCCCTGACGATAAAATTAGCATTCGCCTTGATTTAGAGAATCTGATTATTGAAGGTTCTCGTCAGTTGCGTGAATGGGAACAGTTACAAGAAGAAATCCCCAGCCTTGAAATGGCATTAAAGTTTGCTGATCGCCCCGGTGCTAATTTGAAGAATGTCAATTTGAGTGTGGAAGAGTGGCGAGTTGTTTCGTATATTACGCCGAAAAATAAAATTAGCCAGATTGCGAAAGCGACAAAAATGGATGATATGGAAATTCGCCGTATCGTTTATGGCTTGATTCAAGCGGGTTTGGTTGAGATTACCCGACCTGAGGGCGCGAAGCCTAAGTTGGCGAAGGATATGTTCCCAACGCAGGATAAAGTTGAGCAAAAATCTTTGATCAATCGTCTTATTAATCGAATTGGCAATATTTAATTTATCATTTTTTATTGAGGATAGAGCTTATGCAAACAGTCAAGATGGTGGTTACAGGTCCCTTTAGCTCTGGGAAGACAGAGTTTATTGGTTCGGTGAGCGAAATTGATGTTGTCGCGACAGAGCGTAAAATTACTGGGGCTGGGGAAAAGGAAATTAAAGATGCAACCACAGTTGCGATGGACTTTGGGCGTATCACGGTGGATGAAGACCTTGTGCTTTATCTCTTCGGAACACCGGGACAAAAACGCTTCGATTTTATGTGGGAAATTCTCTCAGAGGGGATGTTAGGCTTTATCGTGATGATTGATAGTGCTAGACCTGAGACTTTCCGCGAAGCTCGTAGCATTTTACAAACATTTCGCGCTTATGCTCCTACGCCTTATGTCGTTGCCGCGAATAAACAGGATGTGGATGATGCGTGGGAACTTGAAGATATGCGTAACGCGCTTCGCTTGGATCCAAAAGTCAAGTTGCTGCCTTGTGTTGCTACTGATTTGAAATCAGTAAAAGATGTTCTTTTAGAATTACTCTATAGCATTTTGGCTGAAATGGAAACCGGGGGATAGTCCTCCTATTGGTAGGATTCTTGTGTCATCAATTACAACAGATCAAGGGATTGTTCATTATGAAGTCTATGGCCGCGGTCGTCCTGTAATTCTTTTACATGGTTGGCTGGGTTCATGGGGGCTATGGCAGGAAACGATGGCGTATTTGGGACGTTATTATCGTACCTACGCACTCGATTTTTGGGGATTTGGGGAGTCGGGAAAAAAACGCGAAACCTATGCGGTACAGGATTTTGTTAGTTTAGTTGACCAATTTATGGAGCATTTGGGTATTATGCGCGCACCGCTGGTTGGGCATAGCATGGGCGGGACAGTGAGTCTTTCTGTCGCATTGGCGCATCCCGACCGCGTGAGCAAAGTGGTGGTGATCGGTTCTCCGATTGTCGGCTCATCTTTGGCTTGGCCCCTCAAACTTTCGGGAAATCGCTCGATTGCGTTTATGCTTTTCAATGCGATGTGGGCGTTTCGTTTGGGAATGCGCATCGCCTCGCCTTTTATCAGCCGTGATCCGCGTTTCCCCGAAATGATGGATAAAGACCTTTCGAGAACAACACTTGAATCATTCCTGCTGAGTATTGCTTCTTTGCATCGTACCGATTTACGCCCGATGCTTTCCGAGATACAAATCCCCGCGATGGGGATGTTTGGTGCTTTGGATAATATCGTTAGTCCCAAGGAATGGCAACCTATGCTGGAAGGAATTCCCACCGCGCGTATAGAGAGGTTTGACAACGCGGGGCATTTCATTATGTTAGATGAACCTGATTTGTTTACAGAAAAGTTGAAAAGTTTTCTGGATGACGAATCGGAAAATGTGTAAAGCGTATTACGTATTCCAGAAAATTACGCAATACGCTTTACGCAATACAAGTAAATAGCTATAAACTTCCTCCCCTTATACGCAAGGGGTTTTTCTTTTCTCCTAGACATCGTGCGGTTTTCAAGCCTCCTCTTCAGCAATTCCAAATATAACAAGATATAATTTATCCGATATAAAAAAGCTGTCTGTGATATTCTTGGGAGATGAAAAGTTCAAAAGTATTCAAAGCAATAATATCGACCGCCTCGAATTGCCTTGACGTTGCCATCCGAGTCCCCTGTATCCTGAATGACGTAAGTTGTGAATTCATAGTGGTCATGATCATAAAAATCCCACACATCGAACATCACAATTTGCTTGTCTCCCGTTGAATGTACCAAACGCGGATACATTTTTTTGCAGCGCTTTTCTCTTTCTAGTTGTTGTTGACAGGTATGTGCTTGATCGCGTTCCGCAAAAAAATGCGATGCCTTCTCTCGCTGAGATGATACGGCTTCGCACGCCGATTACCCCTATTTTTTGAGAAGATACACTAATAACTCCGAAATCCGTT
>JAOZOM010000106.1:0-4874 GCA_029933275.1 Anaerolineales bacterium
ATATCGCCGCGCTTAAAAACGGGATGTGCGAGGATATTTCCGCTCGGATGCACTTTGGGGGATTCCGGTCTCATCGCCGCGTGCATATCGCTGACTACCTCCAGCGGTTCGTACTTGACCTTGATCTTGCTCACTGCGTCACGAGCAATGGATTCGCTTTCGGCAACTACGCTTGCGAGCACATCCCCAACATAGCGCGTAACTTCGCCTTCTGCAATCATCAAATCCCAATCTTGGGTAATTAAGCCGATTTTACGATCACCCGGCACATCGTCCGCGGTGAAGATGGCAACCACGCCATCCACATTCGCGGCGGTTTCGGTGTCAATCTCCAGTATTTTGGCACGCGGGTATTCGCTAAATTTCAGCGCACCGTGTAGCATCCCCTCCATCCGAATATCATCCGTATATTTGTGTTCGCCCAGCACCAATTCCCGCGCCTGATATTTGGGATGCCGCGAACCAATTTTCCCCTCGCTGGTGGGCGGCTCAATTTCTTTTTCTTCGCGAATCGCTTCGGCGGCATAAATGACAGAATCGACCACTTTTTTATAGCCGGTACAGCGACAAATATGGGATGTGAGAGCCTGTTTTACATCCGCTTCGCTGGGATTGGGGTTTTTCTGGATGAGGGTATCGGCGCGCATGACGATGCCCGGGGTGCAAAATCCGCATTGGACACCGCCTTTTTCGGCAAAGGCATTCGCGAAAACCTCGCGTTTATACTCGCCCAGCCCTTCGGGGGTGATGATATGCGTGCCGACAATTTTCTTCATCGGCGTAACGCAAGAGAGCTTCGCTTTGCCGTCAATTTCCACCGTGCAAGCCCCGCAAGATGCCTGCCCCGAACAGCCATCCTTGACGGAGGTGATATTTTCATGCTCGCGCAAATAGGTAAGCAGAGAGAGTTCAGGATCGCCGTTAAATTCTTTTGATATACCATTGAGAGTGAATTTCATGGGGAGTACCTCGTTATTTTTGGGAAAGGTCAGACCAATTATAAGGCATTTAAAAAGAAAAAAAGCCAAAGACAAAAATTCTTTGGCTTTTTTCTAAAACTAGGATTTTTATTTTGACGCTTAAAGTTTTTCCATCAAGAATAAATGCCGCTCTGCTTCGTTAATCTTCACCTTCTTTTGAATCTTGAACCGCGTCTTGAAAACGCGCTCAAAATCTTCAAGTGTGTATTCGTCAAAAATATCTTCGCGGCTCAGAAGCAATTTCTTCACCTGCGAATCGGATTTTGGCACAAATTCGATAATCAGCCAGTCGCCCACGTCACTGAAGAAATCTGCTAATTGCTGAAAGGGAAGGTTATTTGAGATGGCAAGATGATGAACGAGAGCTAAAGCGAAAACCATATCCGCGGGGGCGCGTTCTGTGAACGATTCTCGCTCACGATTATGCCAACCCAATGCGGGGCTGGGATTGGTCAAATCCAATACCAATGGCAAGAGATTAGTTTCTTTCGCCGATTTCATTTGCCGATAATTCTGCTCCACCGCGGCAGGATCAATATCAAAAGAGACGGTGAAAACTCCTTGCTCGGAAGCCAAACGGCTGAATACGCCATTATTCGCGCCCAAATCCCAGACTTCTTTTGGTTTGGTTTCTGCAACCCAAGCGGAAATTAACTCTTTTTTATGCAGAAAGGCAGAATCACTATAATTGGTAATTTCGTAATAATTGCCCCATTCTGTGCCTGCGGGAGTCCAATCTAACTTTTTGACGGTATTCTTAAGATTTTCAAGCAATCCCAAAAGCGATTGTTTGCTGATGGCTTTATTTTGTTTTTTCTCTTCCACATCTTCATCTGCATATTTGACTTGTGCTTTGGCGTGCATGTGGATGTGCATCATCAAGCCCGCATTCAGTTTGGTGGATTTGGGGAGTAACTCGCTAGCCAAATCAAGAGGAATTCCGTCAATATAAACGCGCAATAGTTGGCTGAGGCGAATATCCGTCTTTGCCATTAATGCTAAGGGAGCCAAAAAATGTTGGCAGAATTGTTTATAGGCTACCCAAGGGGTACCTTCTTTGTAAAACTCAAAAGAGAGGGTGTCAATCAGAATCGCTTTGCCCTGATGAAATTGGATATTATACGCACTGGCATCCTTGAGCGACATCTCCGCGTTGAGGGCGCGTTTTTGGATGGCAAGCGTTGCTAACGCGGCTTCTTTGAGTTGGGAGAATGACCATTCGTAGGGATATGAGATAAATGGAATCAGTTCGGGCTGAATAATTTTGAAGGCTTTTTCAGGCTGAATTGGCTCAATATCCACCTCTTGGTGCGTAACCAAACGTCCGATTTTGCTGAGATTCTCATATAGCCCTGATTCCATCAAGCGTTGATATTCATCGGCGTATTGCTGATTGACTTGCCGATAGAGCGCACCTTCATCTGTGAAGAGAAATCCGCTTGGGTCTCGGAATGAAGCCGGATGCTGATTTCTATTCATCTAAAAAATCATCGTCTAAGCTACTATCTTTATCTTCTTCTGGGGTTGCTCTGCCAAGAAGTTGCATAATCTTCGCCCATTGCGAGCGGATGAGTAGTCCCGCACCAAGCGCGGCGGCAACCAACATTTGGATAAGAATACTTCCTGAACCGGGGTCGAGGTAAAGTGAAGGTGAAAAGTGCATTTTTAGGTCTCCTTATTTGTGTGAAAAAGTTAATCGTAATTTTATCAGAGGGTTTATCTTTTATTAGGGTTGAGTTTCACGAAGTACTACTGATTTATTTAATCTCCATCAATCCATGCCGAACTGATTTTTTTCTACGTATTGACCAAATTCCATTTTACCGTATTTCTATTCTTCTAAATCGGATCACGAAGTACGGGACAGGTCATACAATGTCCTCCGCCGCGCCCGCGTCCCAGCTCAGAGCCGGGAATCGTCAACACCCGCACTCCAGCTGCTTGCAATTTTGCGTTTGTCCACTCGTTGCGATCATACGCGACCACTACGCCCGGCTCCAGTGCAACGACATTATTTCCGTCATCCCATTGCTCTCTTTCCCGATCGAAATCATTCCCGCCCGTGGAGATTGCGCGTAATTTTTTCAAGCCCATCGCATCCTGAACGGCATCTAACCAACCTTTATTTTCAACTCTCACATCTAAAGAATCATTTTTACCCGGTCTATAACTGATGGGATGAATCCTATCCACCACTTGCTCATAGATTGTGACCAAATCACGGTCGCAAAAGGTAAAAACCGTGTCTAAGTGCATACTGGCACGGTCTCGTGGCATCCTCGCGGCAAGGACATGAGTCGCCGCTTCATCTTTGAAGAGTTGTTGAGCCAACAAACTAACCGCCTGATAAGTAGTACGCTCTCCCATCCCGATTAACACAACCCCGTCCCCAACGGGCATCACGTCACCACCCTCGATCATCGCGTTTCCATAATCCACATCGGGGTCGCCCCACCAGATTTTGAAATCTCCGCCCTTAAACGCCGGATGATATTTATAAATCGCACTCAGGTGCAAGGTCTCTTTGCGGCGCGGTGTCCAAAACATCGGATTCACCGTCACGCCCCCATAGATCCAACTAGAACTATCGCGAGTGAAAAGCTGATTTGGCAATGGGGGCAATATAAACTCGTTCGCGCCATAGGCTTTTTGAGAAATCGGACATAAATCATCGGGCAATTCGCTCATCGTCAACCCGCCAATTAAATGATCTACTAAAGTTGCCGAATCCATCGCGTCCATCCATGCTCTCAACTCAAATTTAAGTGCGCCGCCCACGCCCACATCGTAAGGAGTCAATTTCCTGTCCAAAATATAAGCCCGCCCTTCCGAATCAGAAACAACCTCTTCCAATAATTCATGTACACGCATAACCTCTATCTCAAACTCATCACGCATCAAATTTACAAAAAAATCATGATCTTGTTGTGCCTTATGCGTCCAGATTACATCGTCAAAAAGTAAATCTTTGCAATTTGACGGGGTCAATCGCCGCATCTCTAATCCCGGACGATGGACGATTACTTTTCTCAACTTACCGATCTCAGAATAAACACCAAATTCTCTCACTATCTTGCTCCTTTTTTTATGAAGCGGAATTATAACAAATAGAAAATTTATTGGATGTCTGGATTCACTCGCGTTTTGGGCTTGCTTGCTTTCCCCAAAGATTATTTCGACCCCATCTATTTCTCACTCTCGCGGCGACAACCCCAACTCACTAATAGCGCACAGCGTGTTTTGCGTTGAAGCCTAAAAGACTCAATTGTCATTTTCCCGTATAATAGAGCCATGATTTACACTTATCAAATTGAAAACTTGTTTTTGCAAACAGGCGATATTATCTGCACGAGAAACGGCAAACCGGATATATTGCCCGGCGAATTTTGGCTACTTGTCGGAAAACTTGTTCCCGGCGACGTAGATCATGTGGTTATTTATTTGGGACCTGATGGACGGTGTATTGAGGCTGGCTCGCGCGGAGTCAATGATTTTTATATGCATAATGGTATTTGGGAGGCCGAAAAGATGACTGCCGAGCGCGGCATCCTTGTCGATACCTTTTATGGAGTCTCTTATCCATTAGATGGTTTAGAACTTTCAGAAGAGGAAGAGATACACATGCGGACAAAAGTAGCTGAGTATTGTGTATCGCATATTGGAAAACCCTATAATATCAATTTCTTAAACGCCGAAAGCGAGAAATCTTTTTATTGCAGCCAATTGGCGTATAAAGCCTATCAACAAGTTGGGATTAATTTAAACACAGGGTTGGCGATGGAACAATTGCCCGGCACAAACAAGATTATTTATCCGCAAGAGATTTGGGATGGTTTTGAGCATAGGTTGGCGGAGTCTTTTAAAAAAGAGCCATCTTAGCTAAGATGGCTCTTT
>JAOZOM010000106.1:4974-6205 GCA_029933275.1 Anaerolineales bacterium
GAAGTCTGAAAGCCCCAGAACTTTCAGAAGATAAAGAGATACACATACAGACGAAAATGGCTGAGTATTATGTGTCGCATATTGCATGAAGGAACAGGGATTTTTCACCTTGCAGAGGCGATTTTAGTCGCTCGTTACTACGAAAGAATTTTATTCCCTTTTGAAAATCGCGATGCAATCTATTTGGGCAGTTTGCGGAGCGACGTCGAAAGGCGTGACCTTTTCTAGGGTATATCCCCCCTTAATCAGCCGAGCCGCGTCCCGCGCCAACGTGGACGGGTCGCGCGAGATGTAAGCCAGCGTGCCAGAACCGAGGCGCAGAATCCCATCGAGGGTATGGCGACCAAGCCCACCCGCGGGCGGGTCGCAGAGGAGGATGTCGGGGGTGAAATCGAGGCTGGGGAAAATATCCATTGCTTGGGTTTCGTACAAAGCTACATTCTCAAATTCATCCAGATTAATCGCAAAATCTTCACAGGCTACGGGGGAGTTTTCTACACAAATTAGTTCTTTCACTTTGGGCGCGAGAAAAGCACTGAATGAACCGATGCCGCTGTGAAGTTCGAGGAGAGTCGTTTTCTCATCGAGAGGTAGATTTTCGAGGAGATGCGTGATCATTTTCTCGGCAACAGCGCGGTTGGGATGAAAAAACGAGGTCGCTGATACGCGGAAGGGGCGACCGTGCAGGCTGGTAACGATATGGTCATCGCCGCCCATGACGATGATTTCACCCGCGGCAATGTGGACAACAGAGAGGTCATCTTCTAGGGACATTTCGGGCGTTTCGGGGTTTGATGCGTGGAAAATGAGCATCAAATTTTCGGCGGCATCGTGACGGAGGGTAATGCGCTCGAAGGGGCTATTTTCGCCAAACTCCAGTTCCGACCAAAAGTCGTTGATGACGGGCGCGGGGAGAAGGCAACTTTCCATATTGAGAGTGGGGATGGAGTCTTGCATCCCCGCGGTCAACTGAAAATCCATTTGGTTGCGATAGCCCCAAATTTTTGGTGAGGGGATGATTTCATCTACAGGCGGATTCTCGGTTTTGCCAATGCGTGTTAGTTGATCGCGGAGAATCGCTTCTTTGGCGCGTAATTGAGCTTCATAGGGGAGGTGTTGATAGCTACATCCTTTACATTTGCCGAAATAGGGGCATTTCGGCTCAATCCGCTCAGGAGCGGCTTCGAGGACTTCAAGCAATTTGCCGCGTGCAAAACCGCGCTTTTCGAAG
>JAOZOM010000107.1 GCA_029933275.1 Anaerolineales bacterium
CCATAAACCAACATCCCTCGCTCATCGCCGTCTTCTCGTAATTTTCTAGTTACCATCTCAACGGGCATTCCAATGCTTACGGCATCTTCATCTACATCGGTTAATTGTGCGGTAACTAGAGGTCCTTCATCTAGTTGCACCAACGCAACAGTATAAGGGATAGTATGCTCAAATCCGCTGGGGGCATTATAAATTGTCGTATACGAATAAACCTCGCCCTGCCCGCTGAATGCAAATTCATCTTTTGCTTCTTTGCCACATTCAGGGCAAATATCGCGCGGCGGGAAAATTTTCGCATCGCAATGAGGGCAAACTTCACCAATCAGACTATATCGTTGTTTTTTCAAACGCCAATGCCGTGGAATTTCCATAGTTAAAATCTCCTTTAAGTATCGAGCATAAATTTACCCATAAGAGACTCTCAGGAACTATCAGCTTTTAGAAAAGAGAAAATCTCAACCTTTTTGCTCTAAGAATCAAATCTGATAATTTGAAATTATCAGCCTAAACTTGTTGTATAATAAACAGGTATTGAAATAACAGAGACAAAGAGTAGGAGGATTCTATGGAAGATTACGGCAATCGAAGACAAGAAGCTCGCAAAATTGTGATGGCTTTTACTCTGGTCCATGATTTGAAGAAAGAAAAGTTATTAGGCTACCTACGAGATCTAACAGTAAGTGGAGCGCGGGTAAATGGGGAGAAAAAACAGAAAATCAATTCTCAACTTATCTTATCCATAGAGTTGCCAAAAGAGTTCCTAGGAGGGAAATCAGGGCGTTTGAATATTGATGCGAAAGTTGCAAATTGTCTTAGAATTTCTGAAGACCCCGCTAGCTATGAAATTGGTTTTGAGTTCACAAACCTGCAACCTGAAGAAATTAAGCTCATTGAAGAACTTTTAGCGTACTATCAGCGCAGAGTAAACTAGATTTTTAAACACAAAAAAACAGGCAGATGAAAATTCTCATTTGCCTGTTTTTGTTTATTTTTTCAAGGTTTCACCAATTATTATCTTTTTCATAACCAAGTTGCACAAGTAAATCCCCTGCCACTTCTTTAAAAAGTTCTTTATTCCCTTCACTAAAATGATTCATCCAGCCGCCTGTTTTGCCGGAGCGGAAGGTATGTGATTTTTTTGGATTAATCGCTTCGATGAGAATCTTAAGTGCTTTTTCGCGCGGGGTTGGGATTTGATAGCCCGTTTTCTCGATTTCGTCCAACATGGCAAGCAAGCTTCGGTCACGGTCGTTAATCAAATCTTCAAAGCGGATGCACATCACATGCGGTTCGGCGAGCCATTTCAAGATGGAGAGAGAGCGTTTATAGGTGCTTGACAGGACTAACCCATCTTGTTCAATCCCCTGAATGGCGACTTTGAGCCGAGCGTCAAAATCGGGTAGAGATTTGTAGTATTCGTGCATCCCGTGACCGGTGTGCATATCGGTCGCAAAGAAGACGTGCGAGACGAGAACGTCACGCGGGTCGCGATAGATGAAATAGTTGACACGCCCCTCTTGGCATAGAAATTTGATATTGGCTTGAGTCGGGGCAAGATAACCCCAGCCGATTTCCCGCGGGGGGATAGCTTGTAAATCGGAGAGAATTTCTGCTTCGCTACGGGTCCGTCCCTCGCTGGTGATGGTGCGAATCGGGAGGGAGGAGGTATACGCATAGGGCGCAACCTGACATAGCCCGTTCAAGACCTGCAAAAGGAGATGGGATCCGCTTTTGGGTTTGGCGTTGCCGAAGATGGGCGGCGCATCGTTAAAAGTTAATTTTCTCCAACGCAAAACCGCTTGAGCATATTTACCCGGCTTGCGGAGTTTTTGACGGAGGGTATCTGAAATGAGCATAAAATATTATATCTTGCGTATTTCGTGAAGCGTCTGAAACTTATTTATTCCTATTTGCGAATCGTTTACATTCCGCAAGATAAGCATCGGCGCGTTCTTGAAGTTTTGGCAAAAGTGTAAAATCGCCACGCAAAAAATCTGCACCAAAATTCAAGAGTTGGTCGCTTTTTTTCTGGAGTTCATCTTCGAGTTGGGTATCATCCATCCGTAACGGGAAAAAGGCTTCGTCTGTAGTTGGGGTCTCTCTTTCGCCGAGTTCCACGAGCAACCAATCAAGCGATGCTCGCTCCGTTTCAGGATTATTAATATCCGCAATTGTGACCCAGGGGAATTCGCCGATCTCGTAATTGAGAATTACTTCGGTTGTGGGGTTTTGAAAAACAACGATCACGCCCCCGCTGTGAAAATTCGTTTTAGTCTTTTTAAAGCCAAATTTTGTTTCAAGGCGTGAAAAAGTATTACTAATTAATCGTTCAAACTTGGCTTTTTTCATGGTGTTCTTCCTGTAAAAATGGGGTTAATAAAAAAAACTGCACAATCTATGTGATCTACAAATAAAAAATCTACGAATTACAGAATTCAATCAAAGACCGTCATCTTCGATAAATTCGCAATCTTCGCAAACGCGTCTGCAATCATACCGCGATTCGTGCGATAAAAAGAAAGCGGGGGTAAATCATCCAATGCAAAAAAACGCACATCTGGCGTTTCGTGGCTGGGACGAGCCTCTCCGCTAAGAATCTCGCAAAGAAAGAGTAGCTTATACGCATGATAAAAAGGCATCATCTCCTCGTTTGGGATACGATTTGCATCGTAAACGCCAACCACGCGTAAAACACGCGCGTCAAATCCGCTTTCTTCGCGTACCTCGCGGATAATCGCCTCGGAGGGCATATCACCCACATCTGCCCAACCGCCGGGCAAACTCCAACGCCCGTCATTTGCCTCTTGCACCAGCAAAATCTTTCCCTCGCGTATTATTGCGGCGCGCACATCCACTTTTGGCGTGATATAACCGGGCTGCATCGCAAAACTCTCCAGCACCGTCTCCTCCGAAAGCAAACTTTGCTTTACGATAATGCTCGCCGCTATCTCCTTCAAACGTTCATATCGTTCAGTCTCGTAGCCATTTTGCGCATGTTCCAGCCCAACTTGCGACATCGAATGCAACTCACGCGCAATCTTCAACCATTCAGGTGTATTCAAAATAAGCTCCTATGCCAAAAATGCGCGTGCTGAGGCAATCATCGCCGCCGAGACCGCGCCGCTTTGTTCCCAATGATCGAGCAGTTGCGGCAAAGTAAAAACGCTGTGCAGGGTATAACCATGCTCCGCCATAAAATCCACGCCGCCGGATTGACGGTCAATCAGCACGACAATATCGCTAACCAGCAAACCGACTGCATTTAATTTGATGATGCCCTCCAGCTTGCTTCCGCCTGTGGAGATTAAGTCATCTATAACCACCGCGCGTTGTTCAGCATCGAAAACGCCCTCAACCTCCACCTTGGTTCCGTACCCTTTTGCCTCTTTGCGAGGATAAACCATCTTCCAGCCCCCATGTAGTGAAATCGCGGTGCCAATCGGCATAGCGGCGTAGGGGAGCGCGGCAAGCAAGTCGAATTCAAGAGCGTCCAGAATCGTGGCGTAAGCCGAGGCAACATCCCTTAGCAGATCGGGAAATCCCACCAGCCTCCGCAAGTCAATATAAATCGGAGATTTCAATCCCGATTTAAGCGTAAATTCCCCAAATTTGACACAACCGGCTGAGAGAAGCTCATCGGCGAGATTTGATAATTTCTTTTCCATTTTTTCTCCATGCAAGGAATTGATTTCGGCTTATTATCTCATATTTAAAAGCTGGAAAGATACAGATTTTATGCATAATTCCTGCTTTAGTTCATTTTGGGGTTTTTCCCTCATCCTAGCCTTTCCCCTGAGGAGGGAGTTAAAGGGGCGTTGGATTTATTTTAAAATTAAAGCAAAAAAAATCAGTAAAATCAGTAGCGGAGATTGAGATTTTTAAATCACTCTACCGCGAAACCTGAAAGTCCTGATTTTTTTCTCTAATTTCTTCTTCGCCCGCTGAGCAGACTGGCATAATAAAGCACCTGCAACACCGCCGTAACCAACGCCGCCACATAAGTAAGTGCCGCGGCGTTGAGAACATTATTTACACCGCGCCGCTCTTCTTCTGTTTGGATGATACCCGTTTCAGCGAGTAATCTTTTAGCACGCGCAGAGGCGTTAAACTCTACGGGGAGAGTCATCAACGCAAAGAGTGCACCGCCTGAAAAAAAGGCGACACCCAGCCACGCGATATTGAGCCAATTAAGGAAAAGTCCCGCCATAATCAAAACCCAGCCGAGATTTGAGCCGATCTTGACCATCGGCACCATCGCACCGCGCATTTTGAGCGGGAGATAATCTTCGGCATCTTGCATAGCATGACCGAGTTCATGCGCGGCAATCGCGAGGGAGGCTACCGAGTGTCCCTGCCCAACGCCAGCTGAAAGTCGCAACACTTTTGAGCGCGGGTCATAATGATCGGTCATTTCGCCGCGAATCGCTTCGATTTGTACGCCATAAAGCCCGCCCGCGTTGATTAATCGCCGGGCGGCTTCGGCTCCGCTTAATCGGCTCTGGGCGGGGACTTTGCTCCACTTTCGATATGCCGATTTGACATACCACGAGGTAAGCATCACCAATAAGATGCCGGGAATCATATATATAAAATAAGATGAGTTGAAAAACATTTTTCACCTGCTTTTTTCATCCCTTCTAACTCCCCGTAAGAGGAGAGTTAAAGGGGAAATAGTGCCTATTTTTTATTTATTAATTTCTTCCAATAATATTTCTACCGCTTTATCCAGTTGCGGGTCGCGTTCAGCTTCGTAATCTTCTTCGGTCATTTCGACAACCACATCGGGCGTTAAACCAATTTCGTGGATGGTACGTTCTTTCGGCGTGAGCCATTTGGCAATCGTCACGCGCACCGCGCCCTGCTCGTTGTTGAGCGGAATCCAGTTTTGGACGGAGCCTTTGCCATAAGAAACGACACCGACCAACTGTCCACGCTCGAGATCTTGAATGGCACCGGCAACTACTTCAGATGCGGAGGCTGATCCTTCATTGATAAGCAAAACAATCGGCATATCGGTCGCCAATCCGCCTTTAATCGTTTTATGCGTATCTCGTGAGCCATCCCCATATTGCTCGTAAAGCACCACATTATCGGCAGGGATAAATTCAGAAGCAACTTCAATCGCGGTTGTCAGCAATCCGCCGCCATTATTGCGGAAATCGACTACAAATCCCTCCGCACCTTGATCGAGAAGGTCTTTCAATGTAGTCCGAAGCTCGGGCGTTGTGTTGACGCTAAAAGTGAAGATGTGGATATAGCCGATATTATTCTCAAGCATTTCCCCTTCTACGCTGGGGACAGTGATGTGAGCGCGCGTGACCTGAAACTTGAGATGCTCCGATTCACCTTCTCGAAGGATAGTGAGTTCTACTGTTGTTCCCGCTTCCCCAAGCACTTTGCGGATGACCAAATCACCGTCTATGCCAGTCATATCTTCGCCATCAATCGCGATGACCATATCACCGGGTTTCAGCCCCGCTTCTTCGGCGGGTGAGCCGGACATCGGGCTGACAATGGTAAGGTAATCACCGGTGGTATCTACCCATGCGCCAATCCCGTCGTAAGAACCTTCGATACTGCTATTTGCTTGAATATAAGTATCCGGGTCCATATAGGAGGTGTGTTGGTCACCGAGTGAACTGACCATCCCGCTGATGGCTCCCTGCATGAGCTTTAGATCATCTACCGGCTGGTCAACGTAGTTATCGTGAATAATTTGCCAAGATTCCCAGAAGGGAGCGAAGAGGAGTTCCAATCCGCTGGGGGTAGCGTCAATCGTTTCGGGGGCGGGTGTTGGTGCGCTCGGTTCTGCCAGAAAGTCAGTTGGAAGATTATCCTTAACAAGATAACCAGCCGCGAATCCGCCAGAAAAAACGGAAATGAGTAATACACCGGCAATCAAACCGATGATGAGATTGCGAAGGACTTTGTTCATAAAAATAACTCCAATAGTTTGTAATTTATAAGCACGAGCATATCATGTAGGGATTAAAAAACGATAAATTTTCCGTATGAAGAGTATTAACTGGTTTACGGATTTACTGAAAACTCAGTAAAACTTTCCTTTTTACCGCGAAGAGGCGAAGAGCGCGAAGAAAAACTTAAAAATATCTAAAAAAAAGATTCAAAAGGCAAGAAACAACTCTGTAGTGTTTACTCTCTTTGTCGT
>JAOZOM010000108.1 GCA_029933275.1 Anaerolineales bacterium
GCGTGGATTTCAACCGGCTCACCGCCATCGGGTGTGATGACGACATGCCCTTCGAGAACATAGAATTGCTCTTGGCTACTATAAGTCCACGGGAATTTGGAAATTTCTTTCGTCCAAATTGACCACGAGGATACGCCAAGTTGGTCTAATTTTTCTTGGGAGGGATTATGTTCGACTTTAATCATCAGAAAACTCCTTATTTCAAATTTTTGGAAAATCCAGCAGAATGACTTCTGCGAGTAAGCGCGCGTTGACGTTACGCTTGAGTTGCGTTAATCCGCGTTCGCTGGTCGTGAGCAGTTTTTTCGCCTCGGCGAGACTGAGCCTATCGGCGAGAGTCTCAATCAATTCGCGGCGATCTATATTGACGATATTTTGCTCATCCCCCGCTACGAGGAGCATCACATCTCGCCAGAGAGAGAGCCAAAGGAGGAGGCTTTCGCGGAAGCCCTCTTTGTCTTTTGCCAGAGACGCGGCGTAGTTGAAACGCGCCACTCGCGAGTCTCCGAGCAGATTGGCAAACTCATCCAATTTCTCATTACGAAACCCAAGCGCGGATTCGTCTTCGAGAAGGCGGAGGGCATAGCCCGGTCTGCCCGCGGAGAGATGGGCGAGAAATTGCGCTTTTTCCGCATCCGCACCTTTTTCGAGGAGATAGCTTTCTATACGCGGGGTAGGCAAAGGGCGCAGACGAAGCACTTCGCAACGCGAGACAATTGTGGGGAGAAGTTGCTCGGTATTATTGGCGGTCAGGAGCAAAATCACTTTACTAGGAGCTTCTTCGAGGGTTTTTAAAAGTGCATTTGCTGCGCTGGGGTTAGCTTCTTGGAAACGGAGCAAAAGAATGATTTTGTATTTTGCCTGATAAGGAGAGAGCAAAACACTTTTGCGTAATTCGCGGATTTGCTCCACTTTGAGCATCCCTCCTTCTTTTTCGGCTTGGATAATGTTTAGGTCGGGGTGTTGCATCGCGGCAATTTGACGGCAATTTTTACACTCGCCGCAAAATGCGCCGAGGGCAGGGGGATGCGAGCAAGTTAAAGACCGAGCGAATGCCAGAGCCAGCGACCTGCGTCCGACACCGGGCGAACCCGTGAAGAGGTAGGCGTGACGCATTGTCCCGTTAGAAACGTGCTGACGGAGCATATCCACTGCCCAGTCATGTCCAAGTAAGTTCCAGTTATCAGTCATATTGGTTTGTAAAGGCGGGTCTCAGATTGTAATCAGCGTTTATTGGATAATCCGTCTCGCATCCGCAAAAAGGAGTTGAAGCGTTCGGGATGCAGTTTGCCGTTGCGAACCGCATCGAGAACAGCGCAGCCCGGTTCATGGACGTGAGTGCAATCGCTAAAGCGGCATTGTGCAACGAGGGTGGCGATTTCTGGGAAATAGCCATCGAGTTCTTCGGGGCGCGTATCCCAGAGAGCGAGGGATTTCCAGCCGGGGGTATCGGCAACGTAGCCCCCATCTTCAAGAGGAAGAAGCTGGCGAAAATTGGTAGTGTGGGTGCCGCGATCGAGGGCTTTGCTGATTTCGCTAACGGCTAGTCCCAAACCGGGTTGAATGGTATTCATCAGGCTCGATTTGCCCACACCGGAGGGTCCCGCAAGAGCAGAGAGTTTTTTCCTGAGCGCATAGCGTAAATCTTCGATGCCAATATTTTTTTCGGCGGAGGTGTAGATCACGCGATAGCCGATTTTTTTATAATGTCCAAAGATTTTTTCTGCGGCTTCTTGCCCGATTAAATCAACCTTATTGGCGACAATGACCGCGGGGATTTTTTGTTGCTCGGCGATGACGAGAAAACGATCAAGCATTCTCATACGCGGGGTGGGGCTGGCACAGGCGAAGACAAAAAGAGCTTGGTCGGGATTAGCGAGCAGAATCTGTCGATAAACGCCGCGCGGACGAGGATCCATACGAACGATGGCACGCTCGCGCGGGAGGACTTCTTCGATCATGCCCGTCCCTTCGGGAAGAATGCTGATTCTGACGCGGTCACCAACGGCAATCAGATCGCCTTTGTGCCTGCCTTGTTTTAAGCGTCCGCGGAGTTGGCAAGAAATTGTTTCTGCCCCCATCTTAGCCTTCCCCTTCATGGGGAAGGAATCATTAGAAGTGAGGGGGCTTACATCAAAGAATCCCGATTGTGACTTGATGACTAATCCCTGAAGTTTTTTCTCGTTCATTATGGTTTGGGGGTCTTGGTGGGGATGCCGCCAAGCGGGGTGGGCGTTTTAGTCACGCCAATGCTACTTTCAAACCAATAATAGGCTTGGGGACTGCCCAAATAATAAGATTCTGCGATTCGGCGGAAAACGGGGGCGGCATAATCGGAACCTTCGCCCGCGTGTTCAAGAATAACAGCAATAGCAATGTCGGGTAAACCGGTACTTTCTTCTGCCATTGTGTAGCCCGCGAACCACGCATGGGGCGCACCATCACCGGATTCGGCTGTGCCTGTTTTAGCGGCGGTGGGGATGTTATAACCGCGCAAACGATAATTTGCCGTGCCGCGCCGATTTTCAATGACGCTAATCATCGCATCTTGGATAATTTGTAAATATTCGGGAGTAAGCGGGAGCGTGCCGCGCGCTTCGGGTTTAAAAACGGAAATCGGGCTACCCGTAAGCGGCTGAATTTTCTCAATCAATTGGGGGCGGTAAAGTGTCCCGCCGTTGCCGAGAGCTGCCATGAAAACCGCAACTTGGAGCGGGGTAACGAGTACAGTTCCCTGCCCAATGGCTTGATTCGTAGCTTGGATAGCGTCGGTGGGATTCTCGATCAACCCCTCGGATTCGGCAACTTGCTCTAAACCGGTAGCCTGCCCAAGTCCAAAAGCGCGCGCCATATCCGCAATATCTGTTGTTCGTCCGGAGCTGTATAAATCCAATCCAATATGCCAGAACCAGGGGTTACAGGAACGCATCAATGCTTCGGGGAGAGTCAAAACGCCGCTGGGTTTTGTATAACAAGAATAAATATCAAGCGCATTTTCGGGGTCGTTAGCATAAGAATAGCGAATTTCATTTTGACAATGTTCCCACGTCCAATCGTGAAGAATACGGTCGGGCAATTCGACAAAATCATAATTACATTCGTAGGTGGTATCGGCAGTATATAAACCGCTGGAAAGCGCAGCCGACATGGTAATCACTTTGAAAACCGAGCCAAGCGGATATTGTCCCTGCGTGGCGCGATTGACCAAGGGCTGTTCGTAATCGTTGAGCAAATCTGGCAATGCCTGATTATTAACATTGGTTGGCTCAAAGAAGTTGGGATCAAACCCCGGTGAAGAAGCCATCGCCAAAATACGACCGGTATCGCGTTCAATCACCACCGCTGCACCGATGAAGCCCTTAATCGCTTCTTGGGTGTAGTATTGCAAATTTTTGTCTAGGGTCAGATAGAGCGAGGAAGCGGGACCAGGATCACTTTGCGCGAGACGTGTCACAATCTGCCCGTCGGGGCTAACCACATAAAGCGAGCCGCCGTGTGTCCCCGTAAGATATTTCTCGCCCCATTTTTCGAGTCCCGAATAACCGACTCGTTCGTTGCCGCCATAACCGAGACGCTGATATTCTTCCAATTCTTCCGCAGGGATTGTAATTACATAGCCCACTGATTGGGGCGCAATCCCGCCGTCAAAATAATAGCGCGCCTGATAAGGAGTCGCGTAAAGACCGCCCAAGCCCATATTCAAAATGCGAGTGGCTTCATCAGCCGTTGCCTCCCCAACGGGGATATACCAATCTGCGCCCGCATTTTCGTAGCTTTTTCTAATCTCTTCGGGGTTTTTTCCCGTAAGCTGGCTCAACTCGTAAAGTAAAGTGCCTTCTGAATTCAAGTTGATTTGTCCGGGGATAATTCCTAAGGCGACTGCATCCGCTTGCGCCGCGATCGGCATCCCTTCGCTATCGTAAATCTCGCCGCGTGCGGGCACCTGATAATCCATCACCAGTTTATTCCCCCCAACCAATTCGGGCATAATCAGCCCCTCGTCCCATTGGATATGCCATTGCCCTTCTTCTAAAGTCAATTGCGCTACCATATCGCGCGATAACTCGCCGGAAAGTGCGGTTTTATAAATTACCCGAAAAGCAACTTCTGCCGAATAAGGATTCATCAACGAAGAAAGAATTTCCGTCTCCATTTCTACCAAACCCATTGCGTTTAATGTATCTTTATACCGAGCCGTAAAATCTTCTTGCGAAATAGCATCTTTGCTCAATTCGCTCAACATGCTGTACATGGTTGCGTAACTTTCTACCTTATAGGCTTCGAGAAAAATCGTCATTGCGGCTTGCACATCGGGTGCCGGTAAAAGCGTCACCGAAGGGCTGGGCAAAGTTGCTGTCTCACCTGCCTCCGTAAAAAGATTCGAGGGCACACCGGAAGAACAAGAAGTTAAGATTAATAAAATTACACTAAAGCAAAGAAAGACTTTTCTTTTCATCATAATTATCCAAGATTTTCTCCGCGCAAAACTGCCTCGGAGATCGTACACTCATAATCCAAAGAAGATTGACATCGTTGCGGCATCTCCGCGTCTACGTCAACACCTATTTTCTTCAAACTTCGCGCCAATTTACAAAGAGGTAATCCCATCACACTCGCAAAACAACCCTCAAACTCTTCAACGGGATGAAACTCAGGGTGTTGGATCGCGTACGCGCCCGCCTTATCTAAAGGGTCGCCCGTTTCTATATAAGATAGCATCTCAGCGTCGCTATATGCTCGCATCGGCACATCGCTAATACTCAACTCAGAAATCATTTTTTTGGATGTCTCATCCCAAACCGCGATGGCGGTATAAACTTGGTGCGTGCGCCCGCGCAGTTGACGTAGCATCGACTCCGCTTCGCGCGCATCCCGCGGCTTGCCGAGGATTTCCCCGGCATCTACGACTGCTGTATCAGAACCGATAATTACCCCCATCCCAGCCTTCCCCCGAAGGGGGAAGGAGCCAGTTCTCCCCCCCTCGGGGGGAGCTAGAGGGGGGAAAGCCCGCGCCTTCGCCTCTGCCAAGCGCAAAACATAATCTGCGGGGCTTTCGTTAGGCAAAAGGCTCTCGTCCACATCCGCTGAAGCAACATCAAAATCTATGCCGAGAAAAGAGATTAATTCGCGCCTTCGCGGCGATTGTGAAGCCAATAATAAAGAAGATTTTTTCGTACTCATAGAGTCGATTCTAACACAAGAGCCGATTCGCGTTGTACAATATGGTTCTTAGTTGTCTAGTCTTCTAAGACCTAAGACTTCAGACCTCAGACCTGAGATTTCAGATTTTAGACATCAGACTTAAGCCTTAAAGCTAAAGTCCGATGTCTTAGGTCTAAAGTCTCCCCCCGAAAAGGAGCTTCTCTTGAAAATCTTAAAAGATCGTATTCTCAAAGATGGTAAAAATCTTGGCGGCGGCATCCTCAAAGTAGATGGATTCGTCAACCATCAAGTTGATCCCGTTCTGATGAACGAAGCCGGTAAAGACTTTGCTAAACGCTTCAAAGATATTGGCGCAACAAAGATTTTAACCGCCGAAATCTCCGGCATCGCCCCCGCCGTCACAACAGGTATCTATATGGATTTACCCGTTGTTTATGCCCGAAAACGCAAACCAATCACCATGCCCGACCAAGTTTTTCTAACCCTTGCTCCCTCACATACGAAAGGACGCACCGTTGAACTAATCGTCTCCCCCGAATACCTCGGCAGTGGAGAAAAAGTCCTCATCATCGACGATTTCCTTGCCAGCGGGGCAACCATTCTCGGCTTGGTGCGTCTCGCAGAACTCGCAGGCGCAGAGGTGGTCGGCGTGGGCGCGTTGATCGAAAAAGGTTTCGAGGGGGGGCGTGCAGAACTCGAAAAAATGGGATTCCGCGTAGAATCATTGGCGTGCATCGCATCGCTGGATGACAATACAATTACTTTTTGCGATTAAACATCGTTGTAGGGGCGGGTTTGAGACCCGCCCCTACAAATCCTAAAACATCCGTAAGGGCGACCCGTTTTGCTTGCTAAGAACAGGTTTATTCTTGGCAAGATGTTTGTTAAAAAGAGCCCTTCGATATAAATCTAAGCGGGTCGCCCCTACACAGGAATTTTCCTATGCCTAACTCCATCGCCATTCTCGATTTCGGCTCGCAATATGCCCAGATCATCGCTCGCC